>CALFEM010000573.1 GCA_937950105.1 uncultured Alphaproteobacteria bacterium
ATCCGCGAGGAACTGCGGGCTGGCAAGACTCCGATTTCGGCCATCGACGCCGGCTTCACACGCGCCATGGTGACGATCGCCGACAGCCAGCTGACGACACTGGTGGCGGCCTTCATCATGTTCTGGCTCGGCTCCGGTCCGATCCGGGGCTTCGCGGTGACGCTGACCATCGGCATCTTCACCTCGATCTTCACCGCCGTCACCGTGACGCGCCTGCTGATCTGGCTGTGGCTGCGCAACGCCAAGACCGGCAAGGGCAAGATCTCGGTGCCGATCTGACGATCCAACGCTGCAGCGAATTCTGACGGGCCGGCGCGGCGCGCGGCCACGAGGGGCGACACGATGTTCCTGGTTCCCGACTTCAAGGGTTTCGACTTCTTCCCGCACGGCACGCGCATCGACTTCATGCGCTGGAAGGGCATCTGCTTCGGCCTGTCGATCGTGGCGATGATCGTGTCGCTCGGTCTCGTCGCGGTGAAGGGGCTCAACTACGGCGTCGACTTCAAGGGCGGCTCGTTGATCGAGGTGCAGTCGAAGTCCGGCCCCGCCGATCTGACGGCGTTGCGCGACAAGCTCGGCGCGCTCGGGCTCGGCGACGTGCAGGTGCAGACCATCGGCGCGCCGACCGACGTGCTGATCCGCATCGAGGAGCAGCCTGGCGGCGAGAAGGCGCAGCAGGAGACGCTGAACAAGGTCGTCGCCGCCATCGGCTCGGGCTACGAGCAGCGCCGCGTCGAGGTGGTCGGTCCTGCGGTATCGAGCGAGCTCAGGATGACCGGCACCATCGCCGTGCTCGCGTCGATCCTCGCCATCATCGTCTATGTCTGGTTCCGCTTCGAGTGGCAGTTCGCGCTCGGCACCGTCGTCGCGCTGGCGCACGACGTGCTGGTCACGGTCGGTGTCTTCTCGCTGTTCCAGATGGAATTCGATCTTTCCATCGTCGCCGCGCTGCTGACCATTCTCGGCTACTCGGTCAACGATACCGTGGTGGTGTCGGACCGCATCCGCGAGAACCTGCGCAAGTACAAGAAGATGGAAATCAACGAGCTGCTCAACCTCTCGATCAACGAGACGCTGTCGCGCACCATCCTGACCGGCGCCACCACCATCGCCGTGCTGATCGCGCTCTACGTCTTCGGCGGCGATGTCATTCACAACTTCACCTTCGCCATGCTGTTCGGCGTCGTCGTCGGCACCTACTCGTCGATCTTCGTCGGTGCGCCGCTGCTCGGCTACCTCGGCGTCAAGCGCGACTGGTCGGACATCGCCAAGGACGTCAAGAGCGGCGCCGCCGCGCGCAAAGCATGAGGCGTGCGCGGTGGGAGCTGACATGACCGACGCACCCGCCCGCTACCCGTATCCGGCGCCGATCGACAGCTATGGCAATGGCGGTTTCCGCTTCGCCGACATGAGCCACAAGGGCTCGATCCTGGCGCTGCCGAGCGGTGTCTACGCCTGGGACCCCGCCGATGCCGCGACGTTGACGCTCGCCGACATGGCACGTGCGCTGGCGGAGGCAGGTCGCCTCGAGCATCTCCTGCTCGGCACCGGCAAGGAACTCGTCATTCCTCCGCGCGCCGTGCGCGACGCCTTCGCCGCGGCCTCGATCTCGCTCGAGCCGATGAGCACCGGCTCGGCCGCGCGGACCTACAATATCCTGCTCGGCGAGCGCCGAGCCGTCGGTGCCGCCTTGATCGCCGTGCAGTGACGGGAGGAACGCGCCCCATGCGCCAGGTTCTGAACAGTCCCGGATCGGCAAGCCTGCTCGGTACCGCCGCCGCGCTGCTGATACTGGCGTTCGCGGCGCTTTCGGCCGGGCTCGACATCGCGCAGGTCGGCGCGGCGTTGGCGCGCGTGTTGCACGTTCTCGCCGCCATCGTCTGGGGCGGCTTCATCGTGTTCGTCAACCTCGTCCAGCTCACCGCGCTGGCGGCCGCGTCGGATGCGGAGCGGCCGGTGATCGTGCGCCATGTCGTGCCGCGCACGGCGCGCGTGTTCGCGATTGCCGCCGATGTAACGCTGGCGACCGGCGTCGTGCTGACGCTGCCCGCTCACGCCACGCTCGCCGCGCGTCCGCTGCTGCTCGCGGGGATTCTCGGCGGCCTCGCCATGTGGGCCATCGTGCGCTTCGTGCTGAAGCCGGCGGTGGCGATCGTCACGGGTGCGCGCACCGCGAGTGACCCGGAGCGGGCAGCGGCGCGCGGCCGCATCGCGCTCTACGCGCGCATCAATCTCGTGCTGCTGCTGCCGGTGACGACGGCGATGCTGCTCGGCGCGCACGGGTTCGGTTGAGGAGCAGTGCGGGTGAGCAACCCCATGGCCGAGCCGGGCACGCGCGCCATCATCGTCGAGGCGGCGCGGGCACACGCGTTCGACCTCTACCTGTCGGCGCTGCTGGCGCCCGCGTCGGCGCGCGACGATCTCATCGTGCTGGCGGCGTTCGAGGGTGAGATCGACCGCATTCCGCACGTCGTCAGCGAGCCGCTGCTGGCCGACATCCGTCTGCAATGGTGGCGCGACGTCATCGCGTCGGCGGGCAAGGCCGATGGCACCGGCAACCCGATCGCCGACGCTCTCGCAGATGTGATCGCGCGCCGGGGACTGGATGGCGACGGCCTGATCGCGAGCATCGATGCACGGGCACCGCGTGACGCGGCCGCCGAGGCGACACCGGCCGGGCAGCGCCTGCTGGCGACGGATGCCGCTGCCATGCACCGCGCCTTGCGCGTGCTGCAGGCCACGCCGGCTGGCGGCAATGATGCAGCTTTCCTCGACGCGGCAGGTCTCGCGGTGACCGAGGCGCGCGAGGCGATGAGCACGGAGGGCAACGACGCTGCCGCCGCTGCCACTGCCATGCGCGCGCGCGGTCATCTCGAGCATGCGCGCTCGCTCGCCGGAAAAAGCAGACGTGATCTGCGGCTATCGGCGCTTCCCGTTGCCCTCGTAGAGCCCTATTTGCGCGCTTGGGAGAAAGCACGACGTTCCAGAGGGCAAGCCATGATCGTGCCGATCGCGCGCGTGTGGCGGCTGTGGTGGTTCGCGCGCATCGGCCGGATGTGAACTCGTGGCTCGCTTGCGCGCGCACCAGGAAGCGGAAGAGGCGACATGACGTTTGGCGAGACACGTGGCACGTCACGTGCCGGAAAGTCTCCCGGTGCATCGGCCCTCGCGTTGGTGCTCGTGGTGGCAGCGGCGTTCGCGCCGGAGGTGTCGGCGCAGGATCGCTATGCGCCCGAAGGGCCGATCATCCTGGCGCCATTGCCCGATGCGGCGCCCGCGGGTGGCGCCGATGTTCCGGCCCCGTCTGCAACGGACCCGCGTGCGGCGAAGGGTATCGATGCCGACAGCATCGGCCGCATCATCGAGCAGGCCCCCGCGAGCGAGCCCGGCGCCATGCCGCCGGCCGAAGCGCTCGCCGCCGCGCGTATCGTATGGCGCGTCGACAATCCGTTCCGCTTCTTCACCGATCCGAAGGCGACGGCGGTGCATCGCGCCACCTTCGAATCTCTCGACGCCAGCGAGCGTGCGACACCGGTGCTGTCGGCAGAACGCGCGCTGGCACAGCGTCATCCCGAAGGCTGGGCCGCGACCATGATCGGCCAGAGCTGCTGGGACGATCAGCGCAACCGTCATGCGTGCAAGGCCTACGACGACTACATCAACCCTGCATCGCACGGCGTGCGCGTGTCGCTTGCGGGAGTCGCGGACGCCGCGGCGATCGAATGCCAATGGTCGAGTGTGCCGAAGGGCGCCGGCGGGGCGCCGACGACCGTGCTTCAGCCGTGCGATAAATCACTGCTGATCGAAGTGCCGTATCCCGACGGCAGCGACGTGCTCGTTTCGATCGGCGGAGTCGAAATCGCACGCCAGGGAATCGCCGTTCGCGACCTGCTGATCGTCGGCATGGGGGACAGCTTCGCCTCGGGCGAGGGCAACCCGGATGTGCCGGTGCGCTTCTCGCGCGAGCGCTCGGCGGTCTACGGCGGCGCCAAGTCTGAGCCGACCGCCGTCGGCGGCTATCCGGCGCGCGTCGGCAACTGGAAGCGCATCGGCGACAAGAACTTCATCAAGGAGAACGCGCGCTGGCTCGATCAGGCGTGCCACCGCTCGCTCTATTCGCATCAGGCGCGCGCGGCCCTGCAACTCGCCGTCGAGGAACCGCATCGCGCGATCACGTATGTCGGGCTCGCCTGCTCGGGCGCGGAGGTCACCGAAGGGCTGTTCCTGAGGTACAAGGGCAACGAGTGGGTGCCCAATCCGCCGGAGCTGTCGCAGATCTCGGCGGCGGCGGCGGCGCAGTGCGGCAACGACAGGGCCGAGCCGCAGGATCTGCCCGAGGCGTACCACATGAAGGGCGCGGTGCAGGAGCTGCAGGGTGGGCTCGTGCTCTCCAAATGCCCGGTCGAGAAATCGCGCAAGATCGATCTGGCGTTCGTGTCGATCGGCGGCAACGACATCGGCTTTGCCCGCATTCTCGCGAATGCCATCCTCACCGACCAGTCGCTGCTGCGCAAGCTCGGCGGCTGGTTCGGACAGGTGCACGGGCAGACAGCGGCGGCGGCGCTCATGGGCGCGCTCGACGAGCGCTACAAGTCGCTCAATCGCGCCATGCACAACATCCTGCACGTGCCGTGGTCCGAGAGTGATCGCATACTGCTCACCGGCTATCCCGGACTCGCGCTGCTCGGCGACGGCAGCGGCGTCTGCCCGGATGGAGCGGCGGGCATGGACGTGGTCGCCGACTTTTCACTCAGCGCGGCGAAGGTGCGCGAGGGCGTCTGGATTTCCGACAAGCTCAACCGCATCATGAAAGACAGCGCGCGCCAGCACGGCTGGACGTTCGTCGAGGCGCACCGCAAGGCCTTCATCGATCGCGGGTTGTGCGCCGGCTTCTCCGACAATGCGCTCTCGATCGCCGATGACTTGAGGCTGCCGCGCTTCGTCGATGGCAAATGGGTGCCCTATAACCCGGCCGACTATCCGCCCTATGCGCCGCGCCAGCGCTGGTTCCGCACGCCGAACGACGCCTTCCTGACGGGCAATTTCCACGTGTCGGCGTCACTGCTTCAGAAGGCGCTGAAGCTCGAGAGCCTGTCGTGGTTCCAGCTCGTGCTCGCTGCAACGTACTCCGGGGCCTTCCACCCGACCGCCGAGGGCCACGCGGCCATCGCCGACGCTGTCGTGGAGCAGGCGCGGGCCGTGCTCGCCGCGCGCGGACAGGGCGGCCACGTGCAGCGCTCAGAGCTGGCAGTGCCGCGTTAGTATCTCTTGTTTCCGCCGATTCACGCCGCGCGCGATAGGGCGCGCGACGATCGGGGCGGGGCACGCCCCGAGCCGACCTGGCTCGGCCAGGGGCTCGTCGTGGCGGACGCTTTGGCCTATGCTCGCACGCTCGACGATCTGCCCGAGCCGGAGAACCCCCATGATGTCCCGATCTGTCGCTTGCATCGTAGTGGCCGTCCTGACGCTTGCGTCGCCAGTTTACGCGCAGGACGCAAAGCCAGCTGCTGCTGATGCCGCGCGCATCGAGGCGGCCAAGGAACTGATCGACGTGACGGGCGCGCGCAAGCAGATCGAGTTGATGCTCGACGTGATGAAGCAGAGCTTCGGCAAGGGCGTTCGTGAGAAGGGCGATCCGGCGGTGGCGGCGCGCCTCGAGAGTGACTTCCAGGCCTTCAGCCAGAAGTTCCAGGGCTATCGCGAGAAGATGGTCGACGAGTTTGCCGCACTCTATGCCGAGAAGTTCTCCGCCGAGGAGTTGAAGGAGGTGACGGCGTTCTATCGCTCGGGCGCCGGCGCCAAGTTCATCGCCACGATGCCCGAGCTGATGCAGCGTGGCGGCGAGATCGGCCAGCGCTATGGCATCATGGCGATGCGCGATCTCGACGCCATCAACAAGGGGCAGGCGCGGTGAGGTGAAGCCTGCCGCGGGGGATCATGAGCATGAGTGAATACGACTACGATCTCGTCGTCATCGGCGGCGGTTCTGGCGGCGTGCGTGCGGCGCGCATCTCGGCCGGCTATGGCGCACGCGTGGCGCTGGCCGAGGCCGACCGCTTCGGCGGCACCTGCGTCATTCGCGGGTGTGTGCCGAAGAAGCTGCTCGTCTACGCGAGCCGCTTTGCCGACGAATTCGACGACGCCAAAGGCTTCGGCTGGACGCTACCCGCGACGCCGTCGTTCGACTGGGCGAGTCTCATCGCGGCCAAGGACAAGGAGATCGCGCGGCTCGAGGGCGCCTATCGCAACACGCTGCAGAACGCTGGCGTGACGACCTTCGCCGAGCGCGCCGAGATCGACGGGCCGCACGCTGTTCGCCTCGCCTCGGGTCGCGTGCTGACAGCCGAGCGCATCCTGATCGCAACCGGCGGCGCGCCATGGATCGACGACGCTCTCGTCGGCAAGGAGCACGTCATCACCTCCGACGAAGCGTTTCATCTGACCGAACTGCCGGACCATATCGTCATCGTCGGCGGCGGCTATATCGCGGTCGAGTTCGCCGGCATCTTCGCCGGGCTCGGCTCGCAGGTGACGCTGGTCTATCGCGGTGACAAGATCCTGCGCGGCTTCGACGACGATCTGCGCGACGGCCTCACCGAAGCCTATGGCAAGCGCGGCATCCGCATTGTCACGGAGCGCAACGTCGTGAAGGTCGAGAAGGCGGGCACGGGGCTCGTCGCGCATCTCGACGACGGCACGACGCTCGACGCGAGCACGGTGATGTATGCGACCGGGCGGCGGCCCAAGGTGCAGGGCCTCGGGCTCGAGGCGCTCGGCATCGCGCGCGGCTGGAACGGTCACGTGGTCGTGGACGAGGAGTTCCGCTCCAGCGTGCCGTCGATCCATGCGGTCGGCGACGTCACCGATCATCCGCAGCTGACGCCCGTGGCCATCCGCGACGGTCACGCGCTGGCCGACCGGCTCTATGGCAGCAAGGTGCGCGACATCGACTACGAGAACATCCCGACGGCGGTGTTCTCGACGCCGGAGATCGGCACGGTCGGATTGCCGGAGCATCTCGCCAGCGAGCGCTGTCCCGTCCTGGACGTCTATATTGCGCGCTTCCGGCCCATGAAGGCGACGCTCGCGGGGCGCGACGAACGCACCATCATGAAGCTGATCGTCGACGCGGAAAGCGACCGCGTGATCGGCTGCCACGTGCTCGGACCGGATGCCGGCGAGATCGTGCAGATGGCGGCGATCGCGCTGAGACTGAATGCGACGAAGGCGCAGTTCGACGCCACCATGCCGCTGCATCCGAGCGCGGCGGAAGAACTGGTGACGATGCGTACGAAGCGGAAGTGAAGGTCGAGGGGCAGCGCCGACAGGCGCAAACTGTGACGTGCGGTCACCCACATTCGTCATGGCCGGCCTCCGAGCCGTCCATCCAGAAACCCGGAACTCGACGCTTCGAGCAAGCTGCACTGGATGGGCGGGTCAAGCCCGCCCATGACGAGGTAGAGGGAAGAGCCTCAAGTCTGCAAACGAAAAGGTCAGGTTGCCAAAGGCCTCGGCCTTTGGCGGAGGTCTGGAGGCAGCGCCTCCAGTCTCTCACTTGGAGAAATGTATGAAACGTCTGGACGGCAAAATCGCCATCGTTACCGGTTCGGCGGGGGGTATCGGTCTCTCGATCGCGGAAGTGTTCGCGGCCGAAGGTGCGCATGTCGTCATCGCCGATGTCGATGGCGCGGCGGGCGAGGCGGCGGCCGCGTCGATCACCGCCAAGGGCGGCGCGGCGAGCGCGTTCCCGTGCGACGTGTCGCGCGGGCAGGACGTCAGCGCGTTGTTCCGCAGCATCGACAGCCGCCACGGCAAAGCCGACGTGATCGTCAACAACGCCGGCATCAACGTGCGCGCCGACTTCCGCCACCTGACCGACGCCGAATGGGTGCAGTTGCGCGAAGTGAACCTCGACGGCGTGGTGCGCATCGCGCGTGACGGCTTTCAGTTGTTGAAGGCCGCCGGAAGCGGCTCGCTCGTCAACGTCGCCTCGATCATGGGGCATCGCGGTCTGCGCCAGCTTGCGGCGTACTCCGCAACAAAGGGCGCGGTGGCGGCGTTGACCCGGGCGCTGGCAGTCGAGTACGCGCCGTTCGGCATCCGCGTGAACACGGTGTCGCCGGGCTTCGTCGAGACGGCGTTGACGGAGCGCGTGCTGAAGAATCCCGCCATCCGCAAGGCGCTCATCGATCAGACGCCGATGCGCCGCTTCGGCACAGGTGAGGACATCGCGCGGGCGGCGCTGTTCTTCGCCAGCGACGACTCGAGGTTCGTTACCGGCGCCGAGCTGATGGTCGATGGCGGAATGTCGGCGGGGCTCTGATCGTCGGCGGTATCCGTGGAGAGACGGCCGGGCCGTCACGACGTTGCCATGGTTTCGCCGCGACAGTGTCGGCGCAAGCTGCATCAGGGAAGAGAGACGATCATGAGCATCACGAAGGCCGGCATCGTCGCGTCGATAGCATGGGCAATGGCCCTGCTCGCGTCGCCGTCCGTCGCGTGGGCGGCGCCCGAGACCTATGGCTTCGACAAGGAGCACACCGAGGTCCGCTTCAGCTGGGATCATCTCGGGCTGTCGCGCCAGTCGGGTCGCTTTCACGGCGTCACCGGCACGGTGGTGTTCGATCAGGAGCGGCCCGAGGCGAGCAGCATCGACGTGAAGCCGCCCAAGGAGGCGCCGACCAGCACCGGTTGCGGGGGCAGCGTCCCCAGCACTTCCCGGACGTCACCGGCGAAGCTGACGACGCGGTAGTCGCCCTCGTCGGACCAGTCGGATTCCCCGTGGCCGCGCAGGTCGACGGTCACGGCCTGCCAGCCGCGCTGCGCGACGGCGGCCGCGGCCCTGCCCCAGGAGCGACGCGTCTGCCCGCCACCGTGCAGGAACACCACGGCCCGCGCTTGCGGATCCCCCAACCGGTCGGCGACGATGCGCACGCCACCGGTCCCCTGGATCGAAAACGGCTCCACTGCCATGGGCATCAGGTGATACTAAGCCGCTTCAATACGATGCAGCGGGGCGTCCCGAGGAGAAACCCATGCGGCTTGACGAGTACATGTCCATG
>CALFEM010000574.1 GCA_937950105.1 uncultured Alphaproteobacteria bacterium
GGTGGTGCTGACGAGCGAACCGGGCGGCACGCCGTTCGCCGAGCAGGTGCGCGCCTTGCTGCTCGATCCGGCGACCGCGGCGCACGCACCGATCTCCGAAGCGCTGATGTTCTATGCCGCCCGCGCCGATCACCTGGCGAAAGTGATCCGGCCAGCGCTTGCCGCCGGCGGTTTCGTCATCTGCGACCGCTTTTCGGATTCGACCGACGTCTACCAGAGTCAGGCCGGCGGCATGGACCGCGCCATGTTCGAAATGCTCGAGCACGCGGTGGTCGGCACGACGCGGCCGAATCTCACGTTCGTCATCGACATCGACCCGCGCCTCGGCCGCACCCGCACGCTGCAACGGCGCGTCGGCGAGGCCGGCATGGCGTGCGGCGGGGCCGCGACGGACGAGGGTGGCGACACCTACGAGCGCCGCGATCTGTCGTTTCACGAGGCGCTCCGGCAAGGGTTCCTGGCGATCGCCGAGGCCGAGCCGCAGCGTTGCGTGTTGATCGACGGCTCGGGCTCTGCCAGCGCGGTGGCGCGCCAGATCCTCGCTGCAGTCGGCGACCGTCTCGGGCTCGCAGCGCTCAAGACGTGAGGCGCAGACATGGCGCGCGCCCCGGCATCGCAGGACATCGAGGCACCGCCCGAGATCGACCGCCTCGGTGAGTTTCCGCATCCCCGCGATACCGCCACGCTTTATGGTCATGCCTCCGCCGAGACCGAGCTTGCCGCCGGCATCGCCTCGGGCCGCATGCACCACGCCTGGCTGCTCGCCGGCCCGTCCGGTATCGGCAAGGCGACGCTCGCCTATCGTGCCGCGATCAACGCCCTTGCCGCGCCGTTCGAGCGCGACCCGTTCGGCGGCACGCTGGTGATCGACGCGGCGACCGGCGCAGCGCGGCAGGTGCGCGCGCAATCGCATCCGGGCCTGCTGGTCGTCCGGCGCAACTACAACCTCAAGGACAAGAGGTTCCCGACCCAGATCAGCGTCGACGAGGTGCGCCGCCTGCGCGCGTTTCTCGGCCACCGGGCGGGGGAGGGCGCGTGGCGCGTCGTCATCGTCGACAGCGCCGACGAATTGAACGTCAATGCCGCCAACGCGCTGCTGAAGTCGCTCGAGGAGCCGCCCGAGCGCACGCTGTTCCTGATCGTCACGTCCGAACCCGGCCGCCTGCTGGCGACGATCCGCTCGCGCTGCCGCCGCCTCGATCTCGCGGCGCTCTCCGAGGCGGACCTCGCCCGCGCGGTCCGTCAGGCGCTGGGCAGCATCGGCCGCGACGTGCCGGAGGACGCGGCCTGGACGACACTGGCGCGCCTTGCCGACGGCAGCGTGCGCCGGGCGCTCAGCCTCGAAGGCGAGGGCGGACTGGCGCTCTACGACGAGGTGTTCGCGCTCGTCGCGGGGATGCCGAACGTGCGCTGGGCGGCGGTGCACGCGCTGGCCGACAGCATGAGTGCGGCGGCTCAGGAAACCCGCTTCGAGCTGTTCTTCGAGCTGCTGCTCGACCTCGTGGCGCGGCTGGTCAGGGCGGCAGCGACGGGCCAGGGGGATGCACAGGAGCTGCAACTCGCCGCCCGGCTCGGAGGCGAGGCGCGGCTTGCCTCGCTCGCCTCGTTATGGGAAACAGTGGCCCGCGAGAAAGCGGAGACCGTTGCGCTCAATCTCGACCGGAAGACGCTGATCCTGCGTACCGTTTCCCGTCTCGAGACATGCGTCCGTTGATAACGGGCGAGACCGGCCTGCGGCAACGACGAGGACCGGCGCCATGCACGAGACCAAACGCTTCTACATCACCACCGCCATTTCCTATCCCAACGGTGCGCCCCATATCGGCCACGCCTACGAGGCGATCGCGACCGACGCCATCGCCCGCTTCGAGCGCTGCGACGGCAAGTCCGTGCTGTTCCTGACCGGCACCGACGAGCACGGCCTCAAGATGAAGCAGACGGCGGCGAAGGACGGCATCTCGGCGCGCGAACTCGCGGATCGCAACTCTGCGCGCTTCCAGGAGATGGCGCGCGTGCTCAACCTCTCCAACGACGATTTCATCCGCACGACGGAGCCGCGCCACTACGCGGCGTGCCAGGAGCTGTGGCGGCGCATGGAGGCGGCCGGCGACATCTACCTGAAGAAGTACGGCGGCTGGTATTCCGTGCGTGACGAGGTCTACTACAAGGAGAGCGAGACCGAGGTCCGCGACGACGGCCAGCGCTACGCCACGCCGACCGGCACCGAGGTTGCGTGGCAGGAGGAGGAGACGTTCTTCTTCCGCCTGTCCAAGTATCAGGACGCGCTGCTCGCGCACTACGAGGCCAACCCTGATTTCATCCTGCCGCCGGAGCGCAAGAACGAGGTCGTCAGCTTCGTGCGTTCTGGCCTCGAGGATCTGTCGGTGTCGCGCACCACGCTCGACTGGGGCATTCCGGTGCCGGGTCATCCCGGCCACGTCATGTACGTGTGGGTCGATGCGTTGAACAACTACGTGACCGCGACCGGGCTGCTTGGCGGCGACGATGCCAAGCGCGCGGCCTACTGGCCGGCGGACGTGCACGTGATCGGCAAGGACATCGTGCGCTTCCACGCCATCTACTGGCCGGCGTTCCTGATGAGCGCCGGCATCGCCCTGCCGAAGCGCGTGTTCGGTCACGGCTTCCTGTTCAACAAGGGCGAGAAGATGTCGAAGTCGGTCGGCAATGTCGTCGATCCGTTCGCGCTCGCCGAGCACTACGGCGTCGACCAGACGCGCTACTACTTCCTGCGCGAGGTCGTGTTCGGCGCCGACGGCAGCTATTCGCCGGAAACGATCGCAGCGCGCATCAACGCCGATCTCGCCAACGGTCTCGGCAATCTCGCGCAGCGCTCGCTGTCGATGATCGCCAAGGGCTTCGGCGGCGTGGTGCCGCAGCCGGTCGACTTCACCGAGGCCGACAGGGCGTTGCTGGCGAAGGCCGACGCGCTCTATGCAACCTGTCGCGCGGCCATGGACCGGCAGGCCATCAAATCGTGGCTCGATGCGATGTGGGACGTGATCGGCGAGGGCGATCGCTACTTCGCCAGCGAGAAGCCGTTCGACAAGGCGCATTCGGCCGAGCGCAAGGGCACCATCCTCTACGTTACCGCCGAGATCGTGCGTCAGCTCGCGATCCTGGCGCAGCCGGTGATGCCGGCGAGCGCGGCGAAGCTGCTCGGCCTCCTGGCGCAGGAGGGGGAGGCAAAACGCTCGTTTGCAGCGCTCGGTGAGGGCGGCCGCCTGAAGCCGGGGTTGCAGTTGCCGGAGCCGCAGGGCGTGTTCCCGCGTTACGTCGATCAGGCGGCCGAAGCGGCGAAGGGCGGCGGCGCGCAGAAATCCGGCAGCCAGTCGGCCGAGGCACAGGCCGCCGCGAAGGCCGCCAAGCAGGCGAAGAAAGACGCCAACCGCGCCAAGAGCAAGGACGCCGGTGGCGCGTGAGATTCCCTCTCCCCATGCTTTGCACTTGCATGGGGAGAGGGCCAGGGTGAGGGGCGGCGACACGACGGCGACGCGGTTGGTGCCGCCCCTCACCCCGACCCTCTCCCCGTAAGGACGGGGAGAGGGGGAAGAGATTTCGAGGATACACGATGCTCGTCGATCATCATTGCCATCTGGATTTTCCGGGGCTTGCCGAGAACCTCGACGAGGTCGTCGCACGCGCGAAGGCCGCCGGCGTCGGCACCATGGTGACCATCTCGACGCACATCGGGAAGATCGACACGCTGCTCGCGCTGACGGCACGTCATGCGGACGTCTGGTGCTCGGTTGGTACGCACCCGCACAACGCCGATCACGAAATGCACTATCAGACGAGCGACATCGTGCGCCTCGCGAACGCGCACGACAAGATCGTCGCCATCGGTGAAGCGGGGCTCGACTATTTCTATCAAAAGAGCACGCGCGAAAATCAGGCCGAGGGCTTCCGCCGTCACATCGCCGCGGCGCGTATCACCGGTCTACCGCTCGAGATCCACACGCGCGACGCCGACGACGACACGATCGCGATCCTCGAGGACGAGCACGCCAAGGGTGCGTTTCCGGCCGTGCTGCACTGCTACACCGGCGGCATGAAACTCGCCATGCGCGCGGTCGAACTCGGCCTCTATGTCTCGTTCACCGGCGTCGTCACGTTCAAGAAATCGGAAGCGCTGCGCGACATCGTGCGCGCGGTGCCGCTCGACCGTCTGCTGGTCGAAACCGACGCGCCCTATCTGGCGCCGGAGCCGTATCGCGGCAAGCCGAACGAGCCCGCCTATGTCGTGCACACGGCGGCGGCGATCGCCAAGGCGCGCGGCATCGGGGCGGATGACGTCGCCGAGGCGACGACCGAGAATTTCTTCCGCCTCTACACCAAGGCGAAGCGCCCCGTCACATCCATGAAAGCCGCCGAATGAACTACCGACTGACGATCCTCGGCTGCGGCTCGAGCGGAGGCGTGCCGCGTATCGGCGCCATGTGGGGCAAGTGCGATCCCGAGAACCCGAAGAACCGGCGGCGACGCTGTTCGGTGCTGATCGAGCGTTTCGGCAAAACGGGCGGCGTCACGCGCGTGCTGGTCGATACGCCCCCCGACATCCGCGAGCAGTTGCTCGACGTGCGCGTCGACAGCATCGATGCGGTGGTCTTCACGCACGACCATGCCGACCACACGCACGGCATCGACGATCTGCGCATGGTCGCCTACGCCATGAAGCGTCGTATCGACGCCTATTTCGACGCCGCGACGAAGCGCAGTCTCGTCGAGCGTTTCGGCTATTGCTTCGAGACTCCGCGAGGATCGGGCTATGCGCCGATCCTCAACGCGCGCGATCTGACAGCGGGCAGCGAGATCACCGTCGAAGGGCAGGGCGGTTCGATCGCCATCACCGCGATCCCGCAGGTGCACGGCGACATCGCCTCGCTCGGCCTCAGGGTCGGCAATGTCGCCTATTCGCCCGACGTCTCCGAGCTGCCGCGCGAGGCGCTGCCGATGTTGCAGAATCTCGACGTCTGGATCGTCGATGCCCTGCGCTACACGCCGCACCCGAGCCACTTCTCTGTGAAGGAGGCGCTCGGCTGGATCGACAAGCTCGGCGTCAGGCACGGCGTCCTGACGCACATGACCACCGATCTCGATTACGCCGCGCTGAAACGCGAACTGCCTGGGAACGTCGAGCCGGCGTGGGACGGGCTGCAGATCTCGTTCGATTGAAGACGCCGCGCGCGGCGTGCGCGCTCGCCATCACGCGGACCTACGTCTGTCCGACGTCCTGCTCGTCCGCGGGCGCCTCGACCTCGATACCGTGCTCGCGCATCCAGTCGCGCGCGTTGATGGTCTCGCCGGTCATCGTCGTCGAGGGCCGGGCGAGTTCCACGAACAGCGGCGCGATAGTCTCGGGTTTGGGCAGGGTCTCCGGCTTCTCGCCCGGAAACGCCTTGGCGCGCATGGCGGTGGCGATCGGTCCCGGATTGACGATGTTGACGCGCACGGGGGTGTTGGCGAGTTCGGCGGCCCACGACCTGGCCAGCGCCTCCACACCGGCTTTTGAAATCACATACGGCCCCCAATAGGCGTGGCGGCCGCTGGCGGCGCCCGAGGTGACGAACACGGCGCGGCCAGCGTCCGAGAGGCGGAGCAGGGGATCGAGCGAGCGGATCAGCCGCCAGTTCGCCTCGAGGTTCACCTGCATCACGTAGTCCCACGAGTCCGCCGTCACGTGCGGCAGCGGCGACAGCGGGCCGAGCACGCCGGCGTTGGCGATCAGAATGTCGAGCCGGCCGAAGCGCGGAAACAGCGTCGGCCCGATGGCGTCGACCTTGTCGCCCTTCCTCAGATCGAGCGGCATGATGGTGCAGGTGCCGCCCAGCGCGCGAATGGCGTCGTCGACATCTTCCAGCGCGCCGCCGGTGCGGGCGGTGATGACCACGTGCGCGCCGGCTTGCGCCAGGGCCAGAGCCACAGCCCGGCCGATGCCACGCGATGCGCCGGTGACGAGCGCGATTCGTCCTGAGAGGCTGTCCGAGCGTGACATGCGAAGTCCGTTCTGCTGGAGTGCGTGTGGGGTGGCGGCGAGCGTCCGCGTGCTCGCGGCTCCTTGCTATCGGCGCAACGGTGGTGCTGCAAGGCCGAACCGGGCGGGTCACCTGGACCATGCCTAACGCGACCGGTTGCGCGCGGAGGCCAGGGCATGGATCTGGCGGTCGACGCTAACCTGGCATCGCAGCATGGTGTCGAACGCAACTGGCGCCAAGCATGCATCAGAACGGCACAATCGTAAGGTCTGATCCGGAAGGCACCAAGACCATTAGTTTCCATAATACGTATTACGCGAACGATGACATGGAGGGTCTGTCAGGTCGTGGGAAGCCGGCGCCTGGACCCATCGTCCAGATCCGGCTTCGACGCCCCGGCGCTTACCGCTGGGGTGTCCCCCCAGCCTCAGCGCCTCTTACAGCAGGACGTCCTCGGCCTTGACCACGGCCTCGGCGATCAGCACCGCGTAGAGCGCTACGACGAACCCGGTCAACACGTTGACGCTGAGCAGCAGCCCGAGCGTCTGCGCCCACTCCACGCTCATCACCGTCTTCAGAAGCGTGACGATGACGCTGTCGATGTAGAGCTTGAGCTGGAACAGCAGCTCACTCGCCTGCTCGAGGCTCGGCCGTGCCGGGGTATCAAACAATATGGTGCGTCCGAGATCGGTAAGGCCCGGCGTCGGCACGCGACCGATCGCCTGTGCGAAAGCCAGACCGAGCGAGAACATGACGCCGAGGGGCGCGCCCAGCCGGAAGTAGCCCCAGCGCGCCGGACGGGCCTCGAGCCGCACTGTGAGCAACCGCAGCAGGCTGGTCGCCAGGTACAGCGTCGCGCCGAACACGATCGCCACCCAGACGAGGCGCTGGGCATCGGTGCCCGAGAACGTCAGCAGCGCGACGAGCCCGGCGACGGCGGCGCGCACCAGCGCACTCGTCAGGGCGACGACGGGCACCAGCAGCCCCGCCTGCGGCGACGATCCGCCGAAATAGAACGGCAGCTCGTGCTTGAGACGTGCATGCTCCAGCGCGAGGCCCAGCGCGAAAGCGAGCACTGCCGTGCCGATCGCGAAATGGAGCGGGAAATGCAGGCCGAGCCAGGCCACGGCCGCGACCGCGATCAACTCGCTCGCCATGATCAGAGCATTGACGAGGATGCGCACGACGACCATACCCGAACCGCCCCCACGCTGCGCGCCGCGAAGCCCGCGCGAGCCCCCTGCCCGCCCTCTCTCGTTAGCCGAAGCATCGCGAGCGAACAATGACGGATCGGCCACCAGACGCGCACGCCCGCCAGCGCCACACGCTCGAAGACCTGCTGGCGGTGATGGCCGCGCTCAGGACGCCCGGCAGCGGCTGTCCGTGGGACCTCGAGCAGACGTTTGCGACCATCGCGCCCTACACCATCGAGGAAGCCTATGAAGTCGCCGACGCCATCGCGCGGGGTGACCTTGCCGACCTCGAGGAGGAACTCGGCGATCTGCTGCTGCAGGTGGTCTACCACTCGCGCATGGCGGAGGAGGCCGGCGCCTTCGCCTTCGCCGATGTCGCCGACGTGGTGACACGCAAGATGATCCGCCGCCACCCGCACGTGTTCGGCAGCACGCAAGAGCGCGAGGCCGGCGCGCAGCCGGGCTTCTGGTCGCGCATCAAGGCGGCGGAGAAGGCCGAGAAGGCGGCGCTGAGGGCGCGGCTTGCTGCGGCCGGCCAGCAAGCGGACGCCACACCTGCTCATGGAGACGCACTGGTCACGGCGGGGGCCATCGCCGGCGCTCCCCCCGCATCGATCCTCGACGATGTTCCCGTGGCCATGCCAGCCTTGATGCGGGCGCTCAAGTTGCAGGACAAAGCCGCGCGGGTCGGCTTCGACTGGCCTTCGCTGGCCCCGGTCTTCGACAAGATGCGCGAGGAGCTGGCGGAGCTCGAGGCGGCGGCCCTGCCGCTCGACCCGCGCGGTAGTGGCCCAATCGCCCGCGACGGCGCATCTCCTCCGCTAGCTCCGTCGCCCTCGCCGCGCGAGGATTTCGGCGCTGGCGCTCCCGCAGATCGCGCGCACATCGCCGAGGAGTTCGGCGACCTGCTGTTCGTCATGGCCAACGTCGCCCGTCACCTCGGTATCGACCCGGAGGCGGCGCTACGCGGCGCCAACCAGAAGTTCGTCCGCCGCTTCCACCACATCGAGGGGCGGCTCGCCGTCGCCGGATCGTCCCCGGCCGCCAGCACGCTGGCGGAGATGGACGCGCTCTGGGACGAGGCAAAACGGCTGGAACGCGGCGGCTGAACCCGGTTCCGGGCGGCCGAGCGCGGCATTCGGCACGCACCCGGCCGGAAATCCTGCGCCTGCCTCAACCGCGATCGTCGAAGCCAATTGACCGGTCCGCAGCGATGTCGCAAGTCTCGGCGCACGATCGTGGACTGGGAGCACGCCTCGATGTCGAAATTCCGATGGGTGCGATGCGTCGCGGCCGCTTTGGCGGCGGCGGGCTTTGCTGCGCCCCTCCAGGCCCAGGCGCCAGCGCCCGGACCCGCACCTGTCCCGCCACAGGGCGACCCGAGCGGCCTCTATACGCGCAAGAACGGCGACACGGTGCAGATCTTCCTCGCCGAGGGCAAGCTCTACTGCCGCCTGATCACCGGCACGCAGTCCGGCTTCGAGATGTGCCACGGCATGGCATTCGCTGACGGAGCCTGGTCCGGCGGCGGAATGAAGCACCCGGACATGCCGAGTTTCATGACCTTCAACGGCACGCTGGTCGGCGGCGCCCGCTCGGTCGACATCACCGGTTGCGTCATCGGCAAGTCGATCTGCGACGGCGAAGTCTGGATGCGGGCGAAGTAGACTCCCTCTGGCGTAGAGAGAGTTTGCGATCGTTTTTCACGACAGCTCGAATTCCCGCGCGTTTTTCATGGAACGCCAACCTTTTTCATGGGATAGTGCTCCCGACGCTGTCTATTCACGATCAGCGGGGGTTTCTCATGTCGGCGGCATCCAGCACACGTTTTTCAGGACCAGCCACGATTTTTCACGAGCGGCGCCTGCCCGAACC
>CALFEM010000575.1 GCA_937950105.1 uncultured Alphaproteobacteria bacterium
GCTCGTTCCACACGGTCGATTCTTCCGACATGGCGTTCCGCCAGGCGGCACGCATCGCCATGACCGACGGCATGCCGAAATGCTCGCCCGTGCTGCTCGAGCCGATCATGGCGGTGGAAATCGCCGTGCCGGCCGAGGCGACGGCACGTATCAACGGCATGATTCCGCAGCGGCGCGGCCAGATCCTCGGCTTCGACGCGCGCGAAGGCTGGCCCGGCTGGGACGTCGTGCTGGCGCACATCCCCGCCGCCGAGATGGACGATCTGATCGTCGAGCTGAGATCGGCGACGGCGGGCGTCGGCACCTTCACGGCAAAGTTCGACCATCTCGCCGAACTGACCGGCAAGCTTGCCGACCATGTGCTGGCGCAGCACAAGCCGGCGGCGGCCTGATTTGCAGCGAAACGGGGCTGCGGAGAACCGCGGACCCGTTGTCGTCGATGGCGGAGCGTGGCTGAGAGTCGTTGACAGTTGTCACATCGCCGGCGGACGCGGCTTGCCGCTCGCCTTGTGGCTCCAGATCTGCTGCAGGCGCTGGTCGCGGCCACAGCCGTAGCGATAGATCATGTAGCGGATCGGATTGCGCTTGTAATAGTCCTGATGCTCCGGCTCGGCGGTGGTGAACTTCACCGCGTCGCGCACGGCGACAACGATCGGCCGGTTGAAGAGGCCGCTGTCCTGCATCGCCTTGACGCTCGCCTCGGCAAGGCGCCGCTGCTCGGCTGTGTGCACGAAAATCGCAGGTCTGTATTGCGGGCCGCGATCACAGAACTGGCCGCGCCCGTCAACTGGATCGACAGTGTGCCAGAAGGCGGCCAGCAGGGTCTCGTAGGAAACCCGCTGCGGATCGTAGGTCACCTGCAGCGCCTCGACATGGCCTGTCGTGCCCGTTGCGATGCTGTCGTAATCAGGGTTGGCTGTGTGCCCGCCGGTGTAGCCATTGGTGGTCGAAAGCACGCCCTCGACCTTGTCGAAGTCGCGCTCGACGCACCAGAAGCAGCCGGCCGCGAAGGTCGCCACGGCGCTCCCGGCAGAAGCGGCCGGGGCGTTCGCCGACGCAGCGTCGGCAGGGCGAAGCTCGACGGAAGCAATGGCCGCCATTGCGGCCACCGCCAACGGGACCAACAGGTGGGTGAAACGGACGCGCATGGAACGGCTCCGCTCTCAGCTGCCCGCCTTCGGCACGAACTTCAAAGCGACGCCATTGATGCAATGGCGCTTGCCGGTCGGCTGCGGACCATCGTCGAAGACGTGGCCGAGATGCCCGCCGCAGCGGCTGCAATGCACTTCCGTGCGGGTCATGAACCAGCTCTTGTCGGTCGACGTGCCGACCGAACCCTCACTCGCCGCCTGATAGAAGCTGGGCCAGCCGGTGCCGCTGTCGAACTTGTTGTCGGAAAGATAGAGCTCCTGGTCGCAGCCGGCGCAGACGTATTTGCCCGGCGCATAGTTCTTGTCGAGCGGGCTCGTACCGGCGCGCTCGGTGCCGTGCTCGCGCAGTACGTAATACTGCTCCGGCGTCAGCGCCTTCTTCCACTCCTCCGGCGTCCTGGTCACGGGAAAGGTCTCCTTGGTTGCTGCCATCGCCCCGTTACGGCCGGTTGCGGCGGCCGAGACGCCGAGCATCGCACCGAGCGTGGTCAGAGTGAACGTACGGCGGTCCATGTTCGGCATCGGGGTCCTCCCGCATCGGCTTCGCTGTAATGGTTTCATCGGCATGTACGCGATCGAAGATACCCTCGTTACGGTACAGCCGATCACGACATGGTGAGCACCGCTCTTGCAGCGAGCTACCGTTCACACCGCAATACGTTGCATATCCGGTGTCAGCTGCCACGTCCGGGCGCCGCGATTTTTCCGCCACGACGCGGCGCGCGCAAGGGTTTCGTCGCACTGGCAACCCCGGCAACGGCATTGTCAGCCTGCCTCGACAAGGACAGCGGCATGGACGGCGACGCGGCGAGTTGCAGGGGAATGGCCCGATCTACGGTGATTGCCTCGGGCGTCAGCTTGCAGCCGTAGACCAGCACCTCGACGCCGGCATCCAGCGCCGCGCGCAGTCCGGCCGCATAGGCCGGGTCGATGTCACCGGCGACGGAGAAATTCTCCGTGTCACCTCGCTGCACGAGGAACAGCATGACCGCGCGGTGGCCCTCGCGCACCATCGCTGCCAGCTCGGAGAGGTGTCTGGCGCCGCGTTCCGTGACACTGTCGGGAAACTCGGCGAGCCCGGCTTGGCGCGACAGATGCACGTTCTTCACCTCGACGTAGGCGCGGCCCCTAGCCTCGTCCTCGAGCAGCATGTCGATGCGGCTGTTGGCGCCATAGCGCTGCTCACGCTTGAGGCTCGCATAACCGGCGAGCGGCGCGATCTCGCCCGCCGCGATCGCCTCGGCGACAATGCGGTTCGGCAACCCGGAATTGATGCCGACCAGCGCTCGCCCGCGCCCGAGATCGTCCTCGATAAGCTCCCACGTGTAGCGACACTTGCGCGTCGCGCTATCGTTCTCCGACAGCCAGACGAGAGAGCCCGGCGCGCAGAGGCCGAGCATCGAGCCGGTGTTGGGGCAGCTCGCGGTGATCTCCTGCCCGTCGTCGAGTACGACATCGGCGAGGAATCGCTTGTAGCGGCGCACGAGGCGACCGCGCTTCAGGGGAGACGGGAATCGCATGGCAGCGAGGTTAGGGGGCGGCCCCCGGGGCCGGCAAGGGCGTTGCGCGACGGGCTGCCTTGTAACGGGCAAGATCGTCAAAATCCAGATAGCCGGCCCACCATCTGCTGTAAGGATGCACGAAATCGATCGCACCCGAACCGTCGACCAGCGCGCGTCCGGTATTGTGCATGGCGAAAATACCGCCCTGCAAGTTTGCCACGCTCCGCGCACCGGTGGCCAGCACCGCCGCACGCACCCGGGTCGCGAGTTTGGAGCTGCGCACGCCGACCGAGCAATAGATGACGACATCCTTCGACCGCGCCGCCACGCCGAAGCGCTGCATGAAATCGTCGGTCGAAATGTCGGGATCGACCGCGACCGCACCGGGCAGGCGGCTGACGGCAATCTCCTCAGCGTCACGCGCATCGAGCAGCAGCAATGCTTCCGGGCGCCGCATGGCCGCCTCCAGTTGCTCGGGTGTCACATGCGAAATGTCTTGATAATCACGAGATACCTTGCGCTCCAGTTCGATCAGGCTCATCTGACCGCCGGCCGCCGCGGATTGAGACACGGCCGCCAGCGTCGTCGATGCCAGCACGGCCAAGGCGGATGTGCGCAAAATCATTGCAACCACCGTATCACTGAGATTATCGAGCGAGGCCGGGTCCGGTGACCGTCTCGCTCGGCATGTGCGCCATGACCGACCTGACCACAATGGGCCTCGGGTGGCCTAGCGGATCACAAGCGCGAGAGTGCGACAAGGGTGAAGAGAACATGGTGAGCGGATACGATCAGACCGTCAGCCCGGATCCGGTCACCGCCGCCGTGCTCGTGATCGGCGACGAAATCCTGTCGGGCCGCACGAAGGACAAGAACATCGGCACCATTGCGGAGCACCTCACCTCGATCGGCATCGACCTGATGGAAGTGCGCGTCGTCGGCGATCGCCATGCCGCGATTGTCGAGGCGCTGAATGCCCTGCGCACGTGCTACGATTACGTGCTGACCACCGGCGGCATCGGCCCGACCCATGACGACATCACGGCTGACGCCATCGCCGACGCGCTCGGTGTTCCGCTCGAGGTCAACCCGGAAGCGCTGGACTTGATCGCGGCACACGCGGCGCGGCGCGGCGTCGAGCTGACCGAAATGCGCAAGCGAATGGCGCGCATTCCGCACGGCGCGCAGGCTGCTGGAGCTGCCCGCGCAAGAGGAACTCGGCCCCTTGTCCGATCGCGAACGTGAGGTGCTCGCATGGACGGCCGCCGGCCGGCGGCAGACGGAGATTGCCGCAACCCTCGGCCTGTCCGAACGCACTGTGGAAAACCACCTGCGCCGCATCCGCAAGCGCCTGGGCGTCGCCACGACGGCGCAGGCCATTCGCGTAGCGATCCGCAACGGAGAGATCGTCGCCTGAGACTATCCAGGTCGGCTCACA
>CALFEM010000576.1 GCA_937950105.1 uncultured Alphaproteobacteria bacterium
ACGGCGACCACCGAGATCTACACTCTTTCCCTACACGTCGCTCTTCCGATCTCGACGGCAGCAGGAACAGCAGCAGATTTTCGGCGACGATGCGGATCATGACGAAAACAGCCTCTCTCGCATGTTCCTCAGCATCCCGGCGGTGGCACCCCAGATATCGCGAGTCGCATACGTCAACGCATAGTAGCGCCGATCGGCTCCGCGCCAGTACCTTGTTTCGAGGCGAGCGTTGGCGGGCTCCATGAGGAACGACAGCGGCACCTCGAAGACCTCGGCCACCTCGCTCGGATCGGGCGCAATGGTCAGAGCGGGGTCGACCAACGCGACGAGTGGCGTAACAGCGAAGCCGGTCCCGGTGCGGTAGGTGTCGAGAAAGCCGAGCGGCTCGACCAGGTGGCGCGCGAGCCCGACCTCCTCCTCCGCCTCGCGCAGCGCCGTATCGACCGGACCGGCGTCGTGCGGCTCGGCCTTGCCGCCGGGGAACGACACCTGCCCCGCATGGGCTTTCAGGTGCGGCGTGCGCAGGGTGAACAGCACCGTCAGCGGATCGCGGCCGACCACGGGCACGAGCACGGCAGCTGGGCGCGCAGCGGCTGGCGGCGCGTGGACGAGGAAATCGGGATTGAGATCGTAGTCGCTCGGTGCCAGCACCAGCCGCCCGTCGGCGTCGGGCGGGCGTACGACCGGAGTTGCGGGCAGGCGGACGCGGGCCAGCGCTCGAAATGCGCCGGCCTCGGTCAGCGCCTTGCTCGGCGCAGGTGCGGTGGTCGTCTCTCTGGTCACACAGCCATGCTATATCAGGCCGGCTTCGGTTGTACGAACGCCGGGTCCATCCAGAAGATTTCCCAGATGTGGCCGTCGAGGTCTTCGAGCGAGCGCTGCATCATGAAGCCGTGATCGTGCATCGGACGTGGCTCGCGGCCGCCGGCGCCCAGCGCTTTCTCCATCACCGCGTCGACCGCGGCCTTGCTGTCGACGGCCAGCGCCGTCAGCACCTCGGTCGACGTGCGGGCGTCCGCGATCGGCTTCGGCGTGAACTGGCTGAACTTCGCGTGCGTCAGCAGCATCGCGTACATGTTGTCGCCGATCACCATGCAGGCGGCGGTGTCGTCGGTGAACTGTGGGTTGAAGGTGAAACCGATCGCTTCGAAGAAGGCCTTCGAGCGGGCGAGATCGTTCACGGCGAGATTGACGAACATGGCCTTGATCATGTGGGGCTCCGTTGACGTGAATGGCGGCGCTGCGCGGCGACCGTAGGGCTCGGGCGGTCCGCACGTCGAGGAAGATCGGAAGAGCGTCGTGTAGGGAAAGAGTGTAGATCTCGGTGGT
>CALFEM010000577.1 GCA_937950105.1 uncultured Alphaproteobacteria bacterium
GGGCCACGGCTCCGGATCAGGCGAGACGGGTGCCGGCCGGCAGGGGCAACCCGCGCAGGAAATCGTCCGCGGCGACGGGGCGCTTGCCGGCCCGCTGCACCTCCACCAGGCGCACCGCGCCCGAGCCGCACGCTACGGTCAGCGCCGGTGCGTCAAGCACTTCGCCCGGCGCACCGTGCCCCTTGGCCAGCGTCGCACGCAGCACCTTGACGCGCTCGGCTCGACCGTCGACCGTCACTTCGAACCAGGCGCCGGGCGCCGGCGAGAGCCCACGAATAAGGTTGTGAACTTCGGCCGCGGCGCGGGCGAAATCGATGCGTGCTTCCGCCTTGTCGATCTTGGCGGCGTAGGTGACGCCCTCCGTCGACTGCGGCACCGCTTGCAGTGATCCGTCCGCGAGGCGCGCCAGCGTCACGACCATCAACGGCGCGCCGAGCTTCGACAGCCGCTCGCGCAATTCCCCCTCGGTCTCGTCGGCGCCGATCGGCGTCCGCGCCGTCAACAGCACCGGACCGGTATCGAGCCCGGCTTCCATCTGCATGCTCATGACGCCGGTCTCGGCATCGCCCGCCATGATGGCGCGCTGGATCGGCGCAGCCCCGCGCCAGCGCGGCAGCAGCGAGCCGTGCAGGTTGATGCAGCCGAGACGCGGCGCCGCAAGGATCGGCTTTGGCAGCAGCAGCCCGTAGGCGACCACCACCGCCACGTCCGCCTGCACGGCGGCGAAGCGCTCCTGCTCGTCCGCCGACTTGAGGCTGATGGGCGTGCGCACCTCGATACCGCGCGCCGCCGCGAAGGCGTGCACCGGCGACGGCGTCTCGGCGAGACCGCGCCGTCCGGCGGGTCGCGGCGGTTGCGTGTACACGGCGCGAAGGCGATGGCCGGCCTCGACGAGGGCGGCGAGGGTCGGCACCGAGAACTCGGGCGTGCCCATGAAAATGACGTCGAGGCTCACGCTGCGCCCTCCCCGTGACGCTCCGCTCGCGACCTGAACCGAACGTGCGGCGGGCTCAGATGCGGGTCGGCGCGTTGCGCTGCTGCTTCTTGAAGCGACGAACCACCATGTCGCGCTTCAGCCGCGACAGGAAATCGATGATGAGGCGGCCGTCGAGGTGATCCATCTCGTGCTGGATGGCGGTGGCGAGCAGGCCGTCGGCATCGAGCTGCTGCGGCTTGCCGTCGCGATCGATGTAGCGCACCGTCAGCGTCGAGGGGCGCTCGATGTCCACCAGCACGTCCGGGATCGACAGGCAGCCTTCCTCGTAGGGGCGCAGGGTATCGCCGAGCTTGACGATCTCGGGGTTGATCATGGCGAGCGGCTGCTTCTCGTCGTCCTTGTCGGACACGTCGAGCACCAGCAGGCGGCGCGGAACCGCGACCTGAACCGCCGCGAGCCCGATGCCCGGCGCGGCGTACATGGTCTCGAGCATGTCGTCGATCAGCCGGCGCACGTCATCGTCCACACGCTCGATCGGGGCGGATTGCGTACGGAGAATCGGATCGGGTATCGTGACGATGGGCAGCTTTGCCATGCCCGTCACATAAGGGCAGCGGATTTGCCGGTCAATCGCACTTGTCGGGGAGTTGGGTGGAGGCGCCCGCGGCGCTGTGCAGCAGGCGGCCCGGTGAAACCGCAACCCGGTTGCGGGCTCGACCGCCGCGCGTTCCTCGCAACTGCCGCAGCAGCCGCCCTGGCGGGGGTGACGAGCCCCATAGAGGCTCGCAAGGCGGCGGTCGCCACGGCGACCGCGGAGAAGCCGCCGCGCGAGATCCTGTCACAAGCCCGCTCCTGGGCCTACCAGCTCCAGAACTACGATTTTCGCGCGCTCGCGGCCTCCACTGCCGACGTGCTGGTGGTCGACTACTCGATCAACGGCGACGA
This sequence comes from uncultured Alphaproteobacteria bacterium, assembly GCA_937950105.1. GTDB lineage: Bacteria > Pseudomonadota > Alphaproteobacteria > Rhizobiales > Hyphomicrobiaceae > JAEUMD01. The sequence continues at coordinate 1,883 of CALFEM010000577.1, forward strand.
GAATAATCCGATCTCCGAGAGCGCGGTTCGCAGGCTGCAACGCAAGGGCGACGGCACCCGCCGTATCGTGCTGGCCTACCTCAGCATCGGCGAGGCCGAGGAGTACCGCTTCTACTGGAACAAGGACTGGATCGAGACCGACGCCAAGGACGCCGCGGCTGACGCGCCGGGAGCCGCAGCCGGTGTTCCGGTGACTCAGTCCCCCGAGCCGGCGAAGCCCGCCCGCTGGCTGTCGCCGACCGCACCGGTGTGGCTCGGCGACGAGAACGAGAGCTGGTCGGGGAACTTCGCGGTGAAGTACTGGGAGCCGGGCTGGCAGGATCTGATCGTCGGGACCGGCGGCTCGTCGTATCTCGATCGCATCCTCGCGGCCGGCTTCGACGGCGTCTATCTCGATCGCGTCGATGCGTTCTACGAGTTCTCCGACGAACGCCCCACCGCCGCCGACGAGATGGTGGCGTTCGTCGGACGCATCGCCGCCGAGGCACGGCGCCGCCGCCCCGGTTTCCTGGTGGTGCCGCAGAACGGCGAGGAGTTGCTGATGCGCGCCGGCTATGTGGACATCATCGACGCCATTGCCAAGGAAGACCTGCTCTACGGCAGCCCGGAGCAGGGCAAGCCGAACAGCCCCGCCCAGGTAGCGAACACCAACGGCTGGCTGTCGCAGGCGCGGCGCGCGGGGCGCCCGGTGCTGGTGATCGAATACATCGACGATCGTGCCGAGATCGCCGAGGCGCGGCGCCAGCTCGTCAATCTCGGCTATGTGCCGACCTTCGGACCGCGTCTGCTCGAGATCGGAAGAGCACACGTCTGAACTCCAGTCACTTAGGCATCTCGTA
>CALFEM010000578.1 GCA_937950105.1 uncultured Alphaproteobacteria bacterium
TGGCGTAAGCGGCAACACCCGCCCAGCCGTCGCCGCCGAGGAACGTGGAGGTCAGGCCGATGGCACGCGCCTGGGTCACGATCATGCCGTCATCCTGGTAGTAGTTCGGGCAGAACACAACGTCCGGAGCGGCAGCAAGAATGTTGGTGAGCTGAGAGTTGAAGTCCACGTCGCCTTCGGAATAGCCTTCTTCATCGACTACCGTGATGCCGAGTTCGGCGCACTTTGCTTTGAACGCTTCAGCAAGGCCGACGGAGTAGTCGTTGCCGGTCTGCGTGATGATCGCGGCGGATTTCGCGCTGAGCTTCTCGAAGGCATACTGCGCCATTTTTTCGCCCTGGAACGGATCGATGAAGCAGGTGCGGAAAACGTTGGTGAACACCGTGTCGGAATCCGCGTCGTAGGTAACGGCGGCGACGCGGTGCATCACCATATGATTGATGAGCGAGTAGTTGAGATCGGACGCCTGCTTGATGAGCGTGAGGCGGCGGATGATCGGGTCGGCGGCGCACACCCAGCCGATACGCAGGCCCGGCGTCAGCACCTTCGAGAACGAGCCGCAATAGATGACGCGCGAATTGTCGAGGCTGCCGGCGGTGGCGCAATCGAGCGCCTGCACGGACGGCACCGCTTCGCCCTCGTAGCGCAACGAAACGTAGGCGGTGTCCTCGATGATCGGGCAGTCGAGTTCGCGCGCGAGATCGAGCAGACCGCGGCGGGCCTCGACGCTCAGCGTTTCGCCGGTCGGGTTGGCGAAGTCCGGCACCACGTAACCGAACTTGACGCTGCCGCCGTTCTTCTCCGCCGTTTCGCGATATGAGGCGGGCGTGCGGTTGCCCTGCTCGGGCATCAGCGTGTCGTAGCGCGGCTCGTAGGCCGAGAACGCCTGCAGGGCACCGAGATAGGTCGGCGCCGTGACGAGCACGGTGTCACCTTCGGTGATGAACAGCCGGCCAAGGAACTCCAGCGCCTGCTGCGATCCGGAGGTGACGAGGATGTGGTCGGGCGTCGCCGGCACGCCGAGCCGCTGCATGTGCGCGGCGATCCACTGACGCAGCTCCGGATAGCCCTCGCTCACCGAGTATTGCAGCGCCTGACCCGAGCGTGTGGCGTCGCGCAGGATGGCGTCGTAGGCGGCTTCGACCGCGCTGGTTGGGAACAGCTTCGGGTCCGGAATACCGCCAGCGAATGAAATGATGCCGGGCTTCTCGAGCAGCTTCAGAAGCTCGCGGATCTCGGAGGCACGCATACCCTCCGCCCGCCTCGCGTAGCGCGGCTCGTACATGGATGAAAACCTCCGTCAGGAGAAGCCGTTCGGGGCCGCGCGCGACGCCGGCGCGGCCGGGATATGTCAACGCCGCTGACCTTTTTGTCAATCGCCAACGGACGCCACGCGATCGAGGTTGGCGGCGGGCGGCCGACAGCGGTCCGCCGCGGCCGGGAACGACCGGCGAATCCGGTATCGAACGGGGGAATGCCAGGAGATGGCGATCAGCCGGCGCCCGGGGCCTTGCGGTCGAAGGCGACCTGCACCTGATACTCGCCGGGGCGCGCGCCCTCGGCCAGCGGGAAGGCCACCTCGCGCACGGCCGAGAAATATCCGATCGGCTTGTCGAGGGCGACGGCGACGGAAATCTTCATGGTGTCGTTGGCGACCTTGTCGCGCTTGGCATCGACCACGGCGATGTTGACCGGCAGCGTCACCGTGCCCGCCTGCCCGCGCGGGCCGAGCAGCACGCGGCCCGAGAAGCCGTACTTGACCATGACCTGACCGCCCTCGACGCGGCATTCGCGCGCCGTCTTGGTGATCTCGCCGCGGTGCATGATGGCGAGGCCGTCACCGGCGCGGCCCTGCTCGTAGAAGGTGATGTTGTTGTCGCGCGGCTCGGCGATGAACTTCGGGCAACCGGCATCGATGCCGCCGGTGATGGTCGGGCCGGGTGCGCCCATCGAGTCGGACTTGGCGGCACTGAGAAGCTGCTCTTCCGAGACACCATCGCTGCTGGCGGTCGAATTGGAGTTGCCGCCGAACATGCCGCCGCCGAGACCCGAGGTCAGCGAGGACATGCCGCAGCCGCCGAGCGAGAAGCCGAGTGCCACGGCGAGGGCGAGAGTTGCAGCACGCGAGCGCGGCGCCGCCATAAGTTGCGTCATGTCGCCCCAATCCAAATCCTGCCGGTCGCCGCATGGCGTCCCGACTGGTGATCCCCCGAACTCCGGACGCTGCGCGCAGCCTTGCCCGTTGCCCTTCCCCGACTCGAACCGTACCATCCGCGCGGCCGCCCGGCCAAGCCGGTGTGCAGCGCCAACTGTTGAGAGACGAGGCCCCCGAAACGATGTCCGACGCCGCCAGCAGCGACGAACCCGCCGCCACCATAGATCAGCGACCTCCGCTCAGGATACTGCTCGCCGCTCCACGTGGTTTCTGCGCCGGTGTCGACCGCGCCATCCAGATCGTGGAGCTTGCCCTCGCAAAGTTCGGGGCACCCGTCTACGTCCGTCACGAGATCGTCCACAACCGCTACGTCGTCGATACACTCAAGGCGAAAGGCGCCGTTTTTGTGGAGGAACTCGACGAGATCCCTGACACGGGCCAGCCTGTGATCTTTTCGGCACATGGCGTTGCCAAGTCGGTTCCCGAGTCGGCTGGCCGGCGCAATATGTTCGTTCTGGATGCAACCTGCCCGCTGGTGTTCAAGGTGCATTTCGAGGCCGAGCGTCATCACCGCGAGGGCCGGGAGATCGTGCTCATCGGCCACGCCGGTCACCCGGAGGTTGACGGCACCATGGGGCAACTCCCGGCCGGCGTGGTGAAGCTGGTCGAGACGGCGGCCGACGCCGAGGCGTTCACGCCGCGCGACCCCGAGCGGCTCGCCTACGTGACGCAGACGACGCTGTCGATCGACGACACGGCCGGGATCGTCGCCATCCTCAAGCGGCGCTTCCCGCAGATCGTCGCGCCGCACAAGGAAGACATCTGCTACGCCACCACCAACCGGCAGAACGCGGTCAAGTCGATCGCGGGTGGCATCGATTACCTGCTGGTGGTCGGCGCACCCAATTCGTCCAATTCGCTGCGCTTGGTCGAGGTCGGGCAGCGCAACGGCTGCACCCGCTCGCGGCTGATCCAGCGAGCCTCGGACATCGACTGGAGCGAATTCGAGGGCGTAAGGACGCTCGGCATCACGGCGGGAGCGTCGGCGCCGGAGGTGCTGGTCGACGAGGTGATCGCCGCGCTCGCCGCCCGCTACCGCACCACCGTCGAGGTGGTGTCGACGGCGGAGGAACGCATCGCCTTCAACATTCCGCGTGAGTTGCGCCCGCCGGCTGCCTGAGTCGGCTCGCCGGTTCTGGGCCGCCCGGGTCTCGATACCGCTCCGCTTGCCAGCCGACGGCCGGACCGCTACTGGCACGGCACCCGCCCTGTTCCCTGATCGCCCTGATTTGCCGAAAGCCGGTAGCCGCGATGGCCGTTTACACCGAAGTGAGCGACGACGACCTCGCCCGTTTCATCGCCGGTTACGATACCGGCGAGCTGATGTCGTACAAGGGCATCGCCGAGGGCGTCGAGAACACGAACTACATCGTGCATACCAGCGTTCGCCCGCTGATCCTGACGCTCTATGAAAAGCGCGTCGCGCGCGACGACCTGCCGTACTTCATCGGGCTCATGGAGCATCTGGCGAAGGCCGGCGTGCCGTGCCCGACGCCGCTGCGCAACCGCGACGGCGCCGCGCTCGGCGAGCTTGCCGGACGCGCTGCGGCCCTCGTCACGTTCCTCGAAGGCTTCTGGGTGCGCCGGCCGACGGCGGATCACTGCGGCCGGGTCGGCGAAGCGCTGGCTCGTCTGCACCTTGCCGGCGCCGGATTTCCGATGACGCGCAAGAACGCACTTGGCCCGGACGGCTGGCGGCCGCTCTACGAGCGCTTCCGCAACAACGCCGACACCATCACCAGAGGGCTCGGCGGCATCATCGAGAACGAGCTGGCGTCGCTGGCGGCGGTGTGGCCACAGGGTCTGCCGACGGGAGTCATCCACGCCGACCTGTTCCCGGACAACGTGTTCTTCATCGGGCCGGAGCTGTCGGGGCTGATCGACTTCTACTTCGCCTGCAATGATGCGCTGGCCTACGATCTCGCCATCTGCCTCAATGCGTGGTGCTTCGAGCCGAACTTCACGTTCAACGTCACCAAGGGACGGGCGCTGCTGCGCGGCTACGAGCAGGTGCGCCAGTTGACGATGGCGGAACGCGCAGCGATGCCGGTGCTGGCGCGCGGGGCTGCCCTGCGCTTCCTGCTGACGCGATCCTACGACTGGCTCAACACGCCGGCCGGCGCGATCGTCAAGCCGCACGATCCGGTCGCGTATCTGCGCCGGCTGCGCTTCCACCAGACGGTGACGTCGTTTGACGCCTACACGGGTGGCGGCGCATGAGCGAGCACGCCGCGCCGCGCGCCAAACCGCATGTCGTCATCTTCACGGACGGTGCCTGCTCGGGCAATCCGGGGCCCGGCGGTTGGGGTGCGATCCTGATGTCGGGCACGCACCGCAAGGAACTCGCCGGCGGCGAGGCGGCGACCACCAACAATCGCATGGAGCTCTTCGCCGCGATCGCCGCGCTCGAAGCGTTGAAGCGCGCCAGCAAGGTCGATCTGCACACCGACAGCGCCTACCTGCGCAACGGAATCATGCAGTGGATCCACGGCTGGAAGCGCAACGGCTGGCGCACAGCCGACAAGAAGCCGGTGAAGAACGCCGAGCTGTGGCAACGGCTCGAGGAAGCGGCGAAGCGCCACGACATCACATGGCACTGGGTCAAGGGGCACGCCGGACACCCGGAAAACGAGCGTGCCGACGAGCTTGCGCGCGAGGGCATGGCGCCGTTCCAGACGCGCGGCTGAGCTTGCGGCGGCGACGATCAAGGCGCGGCGATATCATCTACATGAGCGCCGCAGAGCCGGCCGCAGATCGGAAACCATACCTCGAAAATTCGCGCTCGCTGATGCCGCCACGGCAAAATCGCGCGTGATATCTGGAATTTGCTGCGCTGTCGTCACACATCCTGTGTATCGCTCGGAGGACGAGGCGCGGGACCGCGATAGCGCCATTGCGGCGAACCATCGCACCAGCTTAGCGTACCTCAGTCGAACGAGTCGATTTCGACCGGGCATCGCTTGGTCCGGCTGCACGAGGAGAATTTTGAATGTCATTGCCCCGCGCGCTCGCACTGACGCTCTCACCTTTGATTCTCGCGCTGGCGATCGGCTCGGCCCAAGCCGCGCAGGCCGAATCCCTGTCGGGCGGCTGGTCCGGCGGCGGCAAGGTCCACTACGGTGAGACGCGCGAACGCGCGAGCTGCCGGGCGCGCTTCTCCAAGACCGGACGGTCGTCCTATTCGATGAGCGCCTCGTGCGCGACGCCTTCGGGGCGCGTCGACCAGTCGGCTTCGGTCAGCCAGATCAGCGCCAAGATCGGAAGAGCGTCGTGTAGGGAAAGAGTGTAGATCTCGGTGG
>CALFEM010000579.1 GCA_937950105.1 uncultured Alphaproteobacteria bacterium
GCGCAGAACAAGCTCGACCAGTTCCGCAAATTCGCAGCGACCTTCCCGGCCGAGCGCATCAAGACCGCCGAGATCGAACTCGAAAACCTGCGGCAACGGCGGGCATCCCTCAACAAGCGCCAATCGGGCCGCGAGGAGCTGATCGCGCCAATCGACGGCGTCATCATGTCGTCGCAGGCGCAGATCGGACAGGTCGTTTCGTCGAAGGACGTTCTGTTCAACATCGTGCAGCCGAAGGCCGTCTGGATCGAGGCGCTGGCCTACGACAATGTCGATGTCGCCACGCTCGGCGCGGCCGAGGCCAAGGCGCACGATCATGCCAGCGCCAACCTCAAGCTCATAGGTGCCAACCCGGCGCTGGCGCAGCACGCGACGGTGCTGAGGTTCGACGTCACGGGCGAAGCGCCCCATTTCCGAATCGGCCGTAACGTCTCGGTTCTGGTCGAGACGGGTGAGCCGATCACCGGCATCGTCCTGCCCAGGTCCGCCGTGGTGCAAGCGCCCAACGGCCAGCATGTCGTGTTCCGGCACGCCGAGCCGGAGCGCTTCGAGCCCAAGCCGGTCAAGTTCGTCGAGATCGACGCCGCACGCGCCCTTCTGACGGCCGGCGTGGAGCCCGGCGAGAAAATCGCGGTTGAAGCCGCGACGCTCATCAATCAGATCCGCTGAGGCAGAGCGTCGATGTTCAACTTCCTCGTCACGAACAGCCTCAAGCACCGGCAGATCGTGCTGTTCCTCGCCGCGCTCGTCGTAGCGTACGGGCTCTTCACGCTGCCGCGCGTACCGGTCGACGTCTTTCCCGATCTGACCAAGCCGATCGTGACGGTGCAGACCGAAGCCGAGGGCATGGCGCCGCAAGAAGTGGAGCTGCTCGTGACGCGGCACATCGAAGCCGCCATGAACGGCCTGCCCGGCGTCGGCCGGGTGCGCTCGGTGTCGGGCATCGGCCTGTCGATCGTCTATGTCGAGTTCGACTGGGGCACGGAGATCTACCGCAACCGTCAACTCGTGACGGAGAAGCTCGCAGGCATTCGCGACCGGTTGCCGAGGAACGCGGTCGCGTCGCTCGGCAGCATCAACTCGATCATGGGCGAAATCCTGCTGGTCGCGGTGACGGGGCCGAGCCTCAGTCCGATGGAGCTGCGTGAGGTCGCCGACTTCACGATCCGGCCGCAGCTCCTCGCCATCCCCGGTGTCGCGCAGGTCATCCCGATCGGTGGCGAGGTGCGACAATTCCAGGTATCGCCGAATACCGTGGCGATGCGGCTTCTCGAGGTCACCCCGGAGCAGCTCGAGGCGGCGATCAGCAGCTTCGGCACCAACTCCGGCGGCGGCTTCGTCGATCAGCACGGCAGCGAGTATCTGATCCGCAACGTCGGCGAGACGCTCGATCTCGAACAGCTGAAGAACATCGCCGTTGCCACGCATCGCGGCCGTACGATCCTGCTGCACGAGCTGGCCGATGTCACGTTTGCGCCGAAGACGAAGCGCGGCGAGGCCGGCTTCAACGGCGCGCCCGCGATCATCATGGGTATCCAGAAGATGCCCACGGCCGACACGCTGCCGTTGACGCGCACGGTCGAGTTGGAACTCGCAGCCCTGCAGAAGACGCTGCCGGAAGGTGTCAACGCGACCCACGTCCAGTTCCGCCAGGCGACGTTCATCGAAACGTCGATCGCGAACGTCAAGACAGTCCTGATCGAGGCGGCCATCGTCGTTGCCGTCGTGCTGATCCTGTTTCTGATGAACTGGCGCGCAACGGTGATCTCGCTCACCGCCATCCCGATATCGATACTGGTGACGATCCTGATCTTCAGCGCGTTCGGCATGACCATCAATACGATGACGCTCGGTGGGCTCGCCATTGCCATCGGCGAACTGGTCGACGACGCCGTGGTCGATGTCGAGAACATTCTCCGGCGCTTGAAGAACAATGCAGAACGCGCCAGTCCGCTGCCGGTGCTCGACGTCATCGCGTCGGCGAGCCGGGAGGTGCGTTCCGGCATCGTCTACGCCACCTTCATCATCATTCTGGTGTTCGTGCCACTGTTCGCGCTGACCGGCGTCGAAGGCCGCCTCTTCACACCTCTCGGCATCGCTTACATCGTGTCGATCCTGGCCTCGCTCGTGACCGCGATCACCGTGACGCCGGCACTGTCATACTATCTCCTGCGCAAGACACGCGCCGGCGCGCACAAGGACAGCGCCCTGGTGCGCATTCTGAAAGCCGGCAACCGCCGGGTGCTCGACTGGGCCTTCGATCATCCGCGCGTCGTGGTGCTGCCGATCATCGCCGCCGTGTTCCTGTCTGCGGCCGGCGCCACGATGCTGCCGCGCGCCTTCCTGCCGCCCTTCAACGAGGGCACGCTGCTGGTCGGCATGCAGTACAATCCGGGGATCAGTCTCGCTGAATCGCACCGGCTCGGGTTCGTCGCCGAGCGGCTGGTGCTGCAGGTCCCCGAGGTCGCGTCCGTGGGCCGTCGGACGGGGCGCGCCGAACTCGACAGCCATGTCGAAGGCGTCCACACGAGCGAGCTCGACATAGATCTGCGCCGCTCGCAACGGCCGAAAGAAGCCGTGTTCGACGATATTCGCGACAAGCTCTCCGTGCTACCCGTCTCGGTCGCGCTCGGGCAGCCGATCGCGCACCGCATCGACCACATGCTGTCGGGCGTGCGCGCCGCACTCGCGATCAAGATCTTCGGGCCCGATTTGGACGTGCTGCGCACGCTCGCCGACCAGCTCGACAAGAAGCTGAAGGGCGTCAAGTGGCTGGTCGATCTCAACATCGAAAAGCAGACGCTGATCCCGCAGATCCGCGTGCGTGTCGTCAACGAGAACGCCGCGCTCTATGGGCTCTCGGCCGCACAGGTCATGACTTCGGTGGAAGCGCTGTCGAACGGACGCGTCGTCTCGACGGTCAGCGATGGCGTGCGCCGTTTCGACGTGGTGGTGCGGCTGTCGGATAACGATCGCCAGACGCACGCGCTCGGCGATCTCCTCATCCAGACGCCAACCGGATTCGTGCCGTTGCGCTATGTCGCCGAGGTCGAGGAGACCGTCGGCCCCAACCAGGTGCTGCGCGAGAATGGCCAGCGGCGCATCCTGCTGTTCGGCAATGGCGACGGCGTACGCGACATGGCGGCCATCGTCGAGGACGTCAACCGGGTTGTCGCGGGGATGCAATTGCCGCCGGGCTATGTCATCCGTCTCGACGGCACGTTCCGCGCCCAGGAGCAGGCGACGCGGACCATCGGGCTGCTGTCACTCGTGTCCTTGGCGCTGATCTTCCTCGTGCTCTACTCGCGCTACAAGTCCGGCGTTCTTGCAGCCATCATCCTGATGAACATCCCGCTCGCGCTGATCGGCAGCGTGGTCGCGCTCATGATTGCCGGGCAGCCGCTATCAGTCGCCAGCATGATCGGCTTCATCACGCTCGCCGGCATTACCGCGCGCAACGGCATCCTCAAGATCAGCCACTACATCAACCTCGCCCTCGACGAGGGCGAGACATTCGGGCGCGCACTCGTGATCCGCGGCAGTCTGGAGCGCCTGACGCCCGTGCTGATGACGGCGCTCGCGGCCGGACTGGCGCTCGTCCCCCTGCGGCTCGGCGCGGATCAGCCGGGTCGCGAAATCCTGCATCCGGTAGCGGTGACGATCTTCGGCGGGCTCATCAGCGCCACCATCATCGACACGGTACTGACGCCGCTGTTGTTCCTGAGGTTCGGCGGCCAGCCGCTCGCGGCGCTGATCGCCGGGAAGACCGCCGCCGACACCGGGGTCGATGCTGGTTCCGCGGGAGCCGCCGGAGAGATCGGAAGAGCACACGTCTGAACTCCAGTCACTTAGGCATCTCG
>CALFEM010000580.1 GCA_937950105.1 uncultured Alphaproteobacteria bacterium
CATACGAGTTGCCTAAGTGACTGGAGTTCAGACGTGTGCTCTTCCGATCTCAGGCACCGCTCGGGCGTGTGCGGCTGGAAGTGCACCTTGTCGACGAGACCGGCGGCCTCTCCGGGCGTCGCCTTTCCGAGCACACGCGCCTGCGGGGCGAGTTGCGGCGCCGGCGCGGCGCGGTTGTTCGACAGGTTCAGCGTGCGCGGTCCGCCGGGGCGGATGACGATGACTTCCTGGTGCTCGTCCGAGCGCGCCTCGCGGGCCGGCGCCGGAGCGTTTCCGATCGCGGCCGGGCCCAGCATCGCGGTGCGGATGCGCGGCGTTTTCGACGTGTCGGGCCCGAACGTCGAGGTGCGCAGACCGAGGCCGCTGGAGGCTTCGCTGGCGGCCTCGGCGGCGGCGAGCCGCGCCGAGGTCTCCAGGCTGCGACTGAGACCGACGCCGACGTTCAGCAGGGAATGGCTGGCGTCTGCGCCGGCGACCGTGACTGGCGGCGCGGGACGCGAGGGGGCTTCGGCGACGAGGGCGGCGACTGCCTGCCCGCTGACGGTGCCGGCGACGTGGCCATGGGCAATGACGAGGGACTGCAGCGCGAAGCTGCCCGCGATCAGCAGGCTCAACGCCAGGGCAGCGGAGCGTTCGAAGGAGACGAAACTTGCGCGCACGGACTTGGCCGGGCACGCGTGGCCGTCGGCTGGTTCAGCCGCGGCGGTGTCTGACGTCTGCGCTGCAAACACGGATCGCACGACCGTTGTACCTTCTGCTCCCGGACGACACGGATACGCGCTACAGCAGCAATCCTCCGACAACAGGGTTAAATCCGGGTTAAGTGCCGTTTCACTTCGAGACGGCAGCCGGCGCAACGTGGCGGGTAGCGGCGATCACGCGCTCGATGCGCGCTTCGAGGCCGGGACGCGCCGCTGGCTCGGCGAGCAGGCCCGCCTTGGTGCGGCGCCAGAGCACGTCGGCGGGCGTCGTCACCCATTCGTGCCGGGCGAGATAGACCACCTCGCGTTCGGTGAGGCCGCAGCCGAGATCCTCGCCGAGATCACCGGGGTGACGAACCCCGGCGAGCACCTTTGCCGCAGCCGTCCCGTAACGGCGCAGCAGCGGCCTGACGCGGGCCTCGCCGAGTTGGCCATGCTGCGCGAGAAACGCCGTCGCGAAGGCTGCGAAATCGCCGCCCGGCATGTCACCACCCGGAAGCGGGGCCGTCGCGGTCCAATCGCCGCCGACCCTGCTGCCGACGTGCGGGCGAAGCGTGGCGAGCGCCGCCTCGGCCAGCCGGCGATATGTCGTCACCTTGCCGCCGACCACCGTCAGCAGCGGTGCCTGACCGGAGCCCGCCTCCAGCTCG
>CALFEM010000581.1 GCA_937950105.1 uncultured Alphaproteobacteria bacterium
ATCGCCGGATACTTCGGCAGCCGTGCCGGCGAGGCGCTGCAGGTGGTGCCGCTGGTCAAGGAAGCCAAGGGCCCGCGCATGTCCTATCGTATCACCATGGGTGTGCGGCAGGGTGATGACACGTGGAAACGCCAGCTCAACGACGTCATCGCCAAACGGCAAGGTGACATCGACAAGGTGCTGCTCGACTTCGGCGTGCCGTTGCTCGACGAGGACAACAAGCAGATTACGGCGCCACGCAAATAGCGCCGCTCCGGGGGCGGCACGTCGTGCCGGTATGTGAGATGGTCGCCTTCTTTACGTCTTCATGGTTCCGGAGCGCTCGCTCGCTTGCGGCGTACTACACATCGCGCCTCGCGGTGCCGTGCGTGCTGGCGATCGCCACAGCGGGCCTGGCACCGGTGTCGCTGAAGGCGCAAGACCATGCAGCGCTCGCAGAGGTCGGCGAACCTGCCGGTTATCGCGACGACCACTACCGCTCACCGGTGCCGAAGACGCTCAAGGGCGCGCGCGTGGTCGATGCCGCGGCCGCTGCGGAACTGGCCAAGGCCGGAGCCGTCATGATCGACGTCTACCCGCAGGCGCCGAAGCCTGCCGGTCTGCCACCCGGAACCATCTGGCGCCGCCCCAAGCACATGAGCATCGACGGCGCGACCTGGCTGCCGAACGTCGGCTACGGAAAGCTCGCGCAGGAACCCGAGACCTATTTTCGCTACAGCCTCGAGCGGCTGAGCGGCGGCGCCAAGGACAAGCCGCTCGTGTTCTACTGTCTGCGCGATTGCTGGATGAGCTGGAACGCGGCCAAACGCGCACTCGAATGGGGCTATGCCGATGTGATCTGGTTCCCCGACGGAACCGACGGCTGGCAGGAAAACGGCGGCACGCTGGTCGAGGCGACACCGGCACCCGGCGCCGACGGCAAGGTGCAGGAATAGCCCGCGCCCCGATCGCCGCGCGTCCTTTCACGGGCGGCGTGAATCGGCGGCGCCAGACAAGATCGCGCCCCGATCGCCGCGCGTCCTTTCACGGGCGGCGTGAATCGACGGCGCCAACGGTTCTCCTTCTCGGACAATTGCTTTTCGGTACGGCCAGACTGCGAGCCCCCCTTGCCTGGCGCTCGCGCTGCGGCCATGACGTTGCACGGTCTGCAACTCATGGGAAAACACCGCGATGTCGTTCGGATTGCCGGCGTGGGCCGCGCCGCTGCTGCTGCTGCTCGCCTCGAACGTGTTCATGACGTTCGCCTGGTACGGCCACCTCAACTACAAGAGCGCACCGTTGTGGATCGTCATTCTGGCGAGCTGGGGCATCGCGTTCTTCGAGTATTGCCTCGCCGTGCCCGCCAACCGTATCGGCAGCGCGGTCTACTCGGGTGCCGAGCTGAAGACGATCCAGGAGATCATCACGCTGGCGGTCTTCGCGGGCTTCTCGGTGCTCTATCTGAAGGAGCCGTTCACGCTCAATCACCTCGTCGGCTTCACCTTCATCGCGCTCGGCGCCGCGTTCATCTTCAAGGGACCGTTCTGAGCCAGAGGGGCGCGCGCCGATCGTGGGTGTTCACGCGAGCGCGGCGCGGATCTTAGCGGCATTCGCCTCCAGCTCTTCCTTCGGCGCGAAGCCGCGCGCGTGATGCTTCATCGGCGCATCCTCCATGCGCGGGATGACGTGCACGTGCAGGTGGAACACGGTCTGCCCGCCGGCGTGCTCGTTGAACTGGCTGATGGTGATGCCCTCGGCCGCCATGGCCGCCTTCACCGCGTGGGCGATCTTCTGCACGGTCGGCAGCAGGCGCGACAGCACCTCGGCCGGCGCATCGAGCAGATTGCGACAGGCGGCCTTCGGCAGCACGAGGGTATGCCCCGGCGTTTGCGGCATGACGTCCATGAAGGCGATGAAGGCGTCGTCCTCGTAGACCTTGTGGCACGGGATCTCGCCGCGCAGGATCCTGGCGAAGATGTTCTCGGGGTCGTAGGCGGGCGTTTCAATCATCGCTGGTCCTCGGAATGGTGAGTAGTGAGTAGTGAGTAGTTGGGCATGCGACAATTCACTGCTCACTATTCACCACGCACTCACTCTTGTTGTAGCGGGCGGACAGCGCGATTTGAAGACCGCGTGCGCCGCTTGCCGCCGATGCTTCAGTCCTGCACCGGGCCTTTGCGGTAAGGCGTCAGCGCTTGCAACTCGGCGTTCGCCTCTTCGATCACGCTGCGCTCGTGGTCGAGATAGTGCGCCACGGCCTTGCGCAAGCCGGCGTCGAACATGAAGTGCGCCGAGTGGGTCGTGACGGGGCTGTAGCCGCGCGCCAGCTTGTGCTCGCCTTGCGCGCCGGCTTCCACCCGCGACAGCCCGAGCGCGATCGCCGCCTCGATCGCCTGATAATAGCAGACCTCGAAATGCAGGAACGGGTGGTGCTCGATGGCGCCCCAGTAGCGGCCGTAGAGGCAATCGCCGCCGACGAGGTTGAGAGCCCCCGCGATGGGACGGCCGTCACGTTCCGCGAAAATCAGCAGGCAGGCATCCGGCAGCGCCGCACCGAGTGCCGAGAAGAAGTGGCGGTTGAGATAGGGCCGGCCCCACTTGCGCGCACCCGTGTCCATGTAGAACGCGAAGAACGCATCCCAGTCCGCTTCGGTGATGTCGCGCCCGCGCACGTGGCGGATCGTCAGCCCGGACGCTACGGCTTCGGCCCGCTCACGCTTCAGCGTCTTGCGCTTGCGCGAGGCGAGCGTCGCCAGGAAATCGTCGAAGTTGCGATAGCCGGGATTGGTGAAATGGAACTGCTGGCCGGTGCGCAGAAGGAACCCTTGGTCGCCGAGCGCCCGCCATTCCGGCTCGCCGGCAAAGGTCACATGAAGCGACGAGCAGTCCATTTCGCGCGCCACATGCAGTGCGCCCGCGACCAGCAGGTCGCGCCGCTCGGCGGCTTCGTCTCCGCCCTCCACCAGCAGGCGGGGCCCCGGCACCGGCGTGAACGGAACCGCGCATTGCAGCTTGGGATAATAGCGCTTGCCGGCGCGGTGCATGGCGTCCGCCCAGGCGTGATCGAACACGAACTCGCCCTGGCTGTGCGTCTTGGCGTAGAGCGGCATGGCGGCGGTCACGCGGCCTTCTTCGACGAGCGTGAGGTGGCGCGGATGCCAGCCGGTGCCTTCGCCGACCGCGGCGGTGTCTTCGAGCGCCTTCAGGAAGGCGTGCGCGACGAACGGATTGAACGTCGCCGGATCCGGGTTGGCGAGGCGATCCCAGGCGTTCGCGTCGACATCCACAATGCGCGCGTGAACCTGCAGCGCCGGTTCGTCAGAGGTATTTGTCTGCGGCTCTGACAAGCGTGGGGCGTCCCGTCCTGTGCAACTCGAAAGCTCAATGTAGGGCGATACGCGCGAAGTGCCAAAGCGGTTGCCGGTCAGGGCAGAAAGCCTTCGAAGGTCGGGGCGTCGGCGTGGGCTCGGGTGACGGAGACATCGGCCTCGGTGCGAACCGTCCAGGTGAACAGGGGCAGGCCCTGCACGTCGCGCACGTAGCGCGTCACCAGGGTCGGCAGCGCGCGCACGTCATAGGAATAGAAGCTCGGCTCGGCGGGGCCGGATTCGAGCAGATGTGTCAGCCGCTCGGCGCGCGCGCGGTCGAGCCGGTCGGCCCACCAGTGATCGTCGCCGTCGGCGGCGCGCATGTAATCGCCGGAGACGATGCCGCGCGGTACCGCAGGTGCCAGAGTTCGCATCACCGTCATGACGGCGGGATCGAACGACATCAGCGCGAGCGGTCCCGCATAGGCCGACGCGATATCTGCGATGCGCCCGAGGAACGTTCGGTCGGGTGGCGCCCATTCGCTCTTGATCTCGACCAGTAACGGGACGCGCCCCGCGGTCATGGCGCAGAGGTCCGCGAATGTCGGGATGCGTGCCGCCGCATCGTCCTTGAACGCCAGCGCCGCGAGATCGTCGGCGGCGAGCCGCGCCACGTCGCCCGTCCCGGCAACGAGCCGGTCGAGCGTGGCGTCGTGGAAAACCAGCGGCAGCCCGTCCTTGCCCGGCCTCAGATCGCACTCGATGCCGTAGCCGCGCAGGATCGCCGCATCGAACGCACGCACGGTGTTCTCTATGGCGCCGCCGCCCGGCGGCCCGTGCAGGCCCCGATGCGCGATCGGTCTCAGGAACGCTTCGCGGTCGAGCATGCTCGCGCCGGTTACGGCTTGATGCGGACGACGGCGTCGATCTCGACGGCGCAGTTCGCCGGCAGCGAGGCGACACCGACGGCGACGCGCGTATGCCGCCCGGCGTCGCCGAGCACGGCGACCATGAGGTCGGAGGCGCCGTTGACGACCTTCGGTTGATCGCCGCTTTCCGGCGTCGAGGCGACGAAACCGTTGAGGCGCATCACCTGCACGACGCGCTCCAGCGTGCCGAGCGCGGCCTTCGCCTGCGCCAGGATGTTGAGAGCGCAGTGGCGTGCGGCGATCTGCCCGTCCTCGACGCTGAGCCCGGCGCCGAGGCGGCCGGTGAGGATGGTTCCGTCGGGCGCCTTGGAGATTTGTCCCGACACGAACAACAGGTCGCCCGCGATCAGGTACGGAACATAATTGGCGACCGGGGCCGGGGCTTCCGGCAGGCTGAGACCGAGGGCCGCGATCCGGTCGTCGATGATGCTGCTCATAGGGGAAACTCCGTTTGCCTCGGGCGTAGTCATAGACGCGGGCACGTGGTTGGTCCATCCGCGGTTCGTGCCGCCGTGCTGCCACGAGAGCGAGGCAGGTGGGCGGGGCGGGCCACCCGCCGGGGTTTCATTCCTGCGTTCGAGCGCCTAAGTTCCCGTCGGCCGACCGGCCCGCCAACCGAGGAACTCTGCCGATGCCCGCACGCCGCCGTGCCGTTTGCCTGCTTCTGCTGCCGGCTGTCGCTGCGACCGCGAGCCCTGCCGGCGCCGCCGAGCCGCCGATCCCGTTCGCGCCGCATCGCGCCGTCTACGATATCGTCCTCGACCGCGCCTCGAGCGGGTCGGGCGTCGTCGAGCTCACGGGGCGCATGGTCTACGAGCTGCAGGGCAGCCGCTGCGACGGCTACACACAGAACATGCGCTTCGTGACGCGCATGACGCAGCAGGACGGCACCGAGCAGGTCAACGATCTCAGAACCTCGAGCTGGGAGGACGTCGTCGCCCGCCGGCTGCGCTTCTCCTCGACGCAGATCCGCGATTCCAAACAGGTCGAGAAGACCAGTGGCGACGCCCGCGACGACGCCACCGATGCCGGCATCAAGGTGGCCATCGAAGAGCCCGACAAGCGCGAGATGACGTTGCCCGAGGGCGCCTATTTTCCGATGCGTCACTCCGAGGCGCTGGTCGCCGCCGCCCGCGCCGGCGAGAGCCGACTGGTCGCCGACCTGTACGACGGTTCGGAGAAAGGTGAGAAGCTCTATACGACAAGCGCAGTCATCGGGCCGCTGACCGAGAGCGGGGCCCCCGACGTGCCCGAGCAACTGGCGACGCGCGCGACGCTCTCGGCGGTGCCGTCATGGCCCGTCTCGATCGGCTACTTCGAGCCGAAGGCGCTCGGCCGCGATTCCGTGCCGTCCTACGAGCTGTCGTTCCGCATCTACGCGAACGGCGTGTCGAGCCGGCTGCTGATCGACTACGGGGATTTTTCCGTGCGCGGCGAGCTGACCGAGCTGACGTATTATCCGGCGAGCGAATGCCCGGACTCCGCAGGGTCGTCCGCTGTTCCCCTGGTGGCGCCGCCGAAAGATGCCGCGCCGAAGCCGTGATGCTTTCGGCCCGGTCCAGTCAGGCGATCAGCGCTTCCTGCGGCTCCAGCGTGGCAAGCTCGCGATCGGCCTTTGAGACGTAAGGCACGAAGCCGAGCGCGCGCAGTTCTTGAGCCGCGGTCGCGGCCTTTTCCGCGTCGTCGAGATATTCGACCACCAGTACCGCTTTGCCCTCGCGCTTCAGCCGCTGCAGCTCCTTCGTCGCGTAGTCGATCTCGCCCCTGGCGTTGCGCCGCGCGCCGCCCGCCTGCCCGTAGAGCAGCTCTTCCTTGGCGGCGCCGTCGATCGCGGCCCGCACTTCGGCGTGTCCCAGAAGGTTCTCGGCATTCTGCATGATGAGGCCGAGACCCGGATACTTCGAGCGAACGTAGGCCGAGAGGCGGACGAGAAACCGCACCATCTCCGCTTCGAGATCGTGCGCTTTCGCCAGCTCCTTTTCGCGCCGTAAGAGATCTTCGTAGACGTCGGCCTTGTCGAGGTAGAGGCCGTCGAAGCCGGCCTTGGCGATGCGGTCGACATAGGCCTGCGGGTTGCCGAACAGCAGGTTCTGCCAGCCCGCGTCCCAGTAGGCGACGGCGTAGTTCTCCTTCCAGTCGGGGTTCTCCGACAGCAGCCACGCAGGCGGGTCGTTCTTCCACCCCTTCTGCCAGTAGAAGCGGTAGCTCTCCGCTTCACCGATCGAGAGGTAGGCGTAGACGAGGCGCGGCGGGCCGCCGTAGCGGGCCTTGAGGCGGGCGACTTCCGCCGGCTTCCACGCGCTGTCGCCGCCGCCGTCGCGCGCGTAGTCGATCACCAGCACATCGAACGGCGAGGCCGCGGCTTCCGCGATGTCGAGGTCCTGCAACTGATAGGCCCACGAGCGCGCCTTCGCGAGCGCCGCGTAGGGCGGTGTCTGTACGGCCGGACGCGAGCCCTTACGCGATGCTTTCGCCATTTCTGATGTCGCTGGTTCAGCCGGCTCGGGGTCCGATGACGTCTTGCCGCCGTCGCCGCTGCCGCCGGCCGAAGCCGCTGGCGGAAGATCGGAAGAGCACACGTCTGAACTCCAGTCACTTAGGCATCGCGTATGC
>CALFEM010000582.1 GCA_937950105.1 uncultured Alphaproteobacteria bacterium
TAGATTTCCGACGATGGCATCGAGCTGATCGAGGCCCCGGCCGCAGCGAGCATCTGTTCGAAGGCCGGACCGGCGGCGCGGATCACCTGGCCCTTCACCGTGTCGGGTGTGGTGATGCAGCCCTTCTTCGAGGCGAAGGCGCCCGACAGCCAGCTGTCGGCGATGACGATGGCGCCGGCGCCCTCGATGACCTTCTTGATGTCGGCCATGAACGGCGACGCGTTGAGCCGCATGGCGCGGTCGTGGTTGCCGACGAGGCCCGGCATCAGAGTCGCCGAGAACTGCGGATGGCGGCCGGCGGCGTAATCGAGCGGAAACAATGCGAAATCGAGCTGGCCCTTGGTCAGCGCACCCCACTGCTCCTTCGGCTTGAACAGCGAAGCGCCGGGGAACACCTGGATCTCGAGACCGACGTTGGCCGCCTTCACCTCACGCGCGAGGATCTGGACCATCTCGTCGCGCGGGTCGCCCTTGCCGCCCGGAAACTGGTGCGACGCCTTGAGCACCGTCTGGGCAGCGACACCGCTGGCGGAAAGCAAAGCGGCAGCTCCGAAAGCTGCAATCGACGCGGCCAGACGGCGTCCTGTGATGGTCCTTGCGTACATGGCGATCCTCCAAGTGAGCCACCTTGTCCGGCGGCCATCCATTGATCTTGCGAGCCGGGACCAGCGGTCGCCGACGGTGTAAGGACAACACGCCACGTATGCGCTGTCAATGAGATTGTATACAATTGTCACTCATCCCTATACAATCTAGGTTGTGCCGGGTAGCGTTCATCTGCCGGCACTTTTCCCAACACCGGGCACCCACCGATGACCACACTCGAGCGAGCCAAACCAAAATCCGTGCGCGACGTGTTGGAGGACGAGATCGTCGAAGGGCGGCTCGCGCCCGGCGACCGCCTCGATGAGATGAGCCTTGCGGACCGCTTCGGCGTGTCGCGGACGCCCATCCGCGAGGCGTTGCGTCAGCTTGCGGAGGCGGGGTTCGTCGAGATCCGCCCGCATCGAGGTGCGGTCGTCAGCGCGCCCGATCCGCGCCGCATCATCGAGATGTTCGAGGTGATGGCCGAGCTCGAGGCGCTCTGCGCACGTTTGGCAGCGCGCAGGCTGCTACCGGAAGATCATCGGCGCCTCGAACAAACCCTGAAAGCCTGCGGCGATGCCCTGGAGGCAGGCGACACCGACGCCTACTACTACGAGAACGAGCAGTTCCATCGCGCCATCTATGCAGCCAGCGGCAACAGGTTCCTGGCCGCCGAAGCGTTGACGCTGCACAAGCGGCTGGCGCCGTTCCGCCGCCTGCAACTGCGCGTGCGCCACCGCATGCGGACCTCCCAGCAGGAGCATCAGGAGATCGTTGCGGCGATCGAGCAGGGCCAGGCCGAAGTGGCAGCCCAGCGATTGCGATCGCACGTCGCCATCCAGGGCGAGCGCTTCAGTGATTTCCTGGCCTCGATCGAGAAGGCCGGCACTCCCGCCTGAGACCGTGTCTTGTACGAAAGAAATACGTGCTCTCCGCCTCGAGCGTGGGGCCCGCGGATTGCGCGGGCGAACAGGCTTTCATCGATGCAAGTGCGCCCGCTCGACTTCACATAAGGCAAGGCGGCGCGGCAGCCGCTTGCATACTGTCCGCCTCAAGGAAGCGAGATTCTGCCGACGTCTCAATTATTGACGCAAGTCAACGCGGCACCTCATCGCTGTGACATCTTGTCGGCCATCGCGCGCACCCCCCACGGGGTGGCTCGCGCAGAAGCGCGAAAGAATCAGCGCGCGACGAGCGGACGGGGACGAGGATGCGCACCGACATCACACGTCGCGACTTCTTTCGCCGCTCCGGAGGGCGTCCTGCCGAGCAGCGGCCGCCGTGGGCGCGGCCGGAGGGTGAGTTCATCGCGGCCTGCACGCAGTGCGGCGCCTGCATCGAAGCCTGCCCGACCGGTGTCCTCGTCGAAGGCCGCGCGCGCCTCCCGGCCATTCGGTTCGAAAAAGCCGACTGCACGTTCTGCGGCGCATGCGCCACGGCCTGCCCGGTCGATTGCTTCGACACCGCCCGCGAAGAACCTTGGACGATCCGGGCGCACATCGGCGAGAGCTGCATCGAGACCCGTGGCGTCGCCTGCCGCATGTGTGAGGACGTCTGCGACCAGAAAGCCATCCGCATGCGCCCACGGCTCGGCGGCGGCTGCGCGACATCTGTCTCGCACGAACTCTGCACCGGATGCGGCACGTGCTCCGGCATCTGTCCGGTGGGCGCGATAACCGTCCGTGAGCCATCCCGCAAAGAGGTCCTTCCATGAATATCTGCGGTGTCCTCGTCCATGCCGACCCGGCGCGCATCGATCGCGTGCTCGGCTCGCTCGAACTGATCGAAGGACTGGAGATCCACGACGTGGCGGACGGCGCACGCATCGTCGTCACCGTCGAGGACGTCGGCGCACATCTGGCGCTCGACGCTCTCGGCGCTATCCACGCAACCGACGGGGTCGTCGCGGCGGCGCTCGTCTACCACCATTTCGAACCCGCCGGCAACGCCGCGACCGCTGTTTGATCGAAGAGGTGCCCACCATGACTGGCGACACTGCGAAGAAAACCATTCTGTCCGATCTGTCGCGCCGCGACGTGATCAAGGCGAGCGCCGTGACGGCCACGCTCGCAGCCGCCGGGCTGCCTGCGGCAAACGCCGTCGCGCAAGGCAAGGATGGCATCCGCTGGGACAAGGGCGTGTGCCGCTTCTGCGGCACGGGCTGCGGTGTTCTCGTCGGCACCAAGGAGGGCCGCGTGGTCGCGACGCAGGGCGATCCGGACGCGCCCGTCAACCGCGGCCTCAACTGTATCAAGGGCTACTTCCTGTCCAAGATCATGTACGGCGAGGACCGGCTGACGAAGCCTCTGCTGCGCATGAAGAACGGCAAGTTCGACAAGAACGGCGATTTCACGCCGGTGTCGTGGGACGACGCCTTCAAGATCATGGCCGAGAAGTGGAAGGCGGCCCTGAAGGACCACGGTCCGACCGCAGTCGGCATGTTCGGCTCCGGCCAGTGGACCATCTGGGAAGGCTATGCCGCCGCCAAGCTCTACAAGGCCGGCTTCCGTTCCAACAACCTCGATCCCAACGCGCGCCACTGCATGGCGTCCGCCGTCGCCGGCTTCATGCGCACCTTCGGCATCGACGAGCCGATGGGCTGCTATGACGACATCGAGCATGCCGACGCCTTCGTGCTGTGGGGCTCCAACATGGCCGAGATGCACCCGATCCTGTGGTCGCGTCTCACCGACCGCCGACTGACGCACGCGGGCTGCGAGGTGCACGTGCTCTCGACCTACGAGCATCGCTGCTTCGAGCTTGCCGACAACCCGATGATCTTCACGCCGCAGTCGGACCTGGCGATCCTCAACTACATCGCCAACCACATCATCACGTCGGGCAAGGTGAACAAGGAGTTCGTCGACAAGGCCGTCTCCTTCCACCACACCAACCTGAAGATCGGCTACGGCCTGCGCCCGACGCATCCGCTCGAGAAGGATCAGGAGAATGCGGCCAAACCGGCCGGCATGAAGCCGATCACCTTCGAGGAGTACGCCAAGGCGGTCTCCGAATACACGCTCGAATACACCGCGAAGCTCTCCGGCGTGCAGCCCGACCGGCTGCAGAAGCTCGCCGAGCTCTACGCTGATCCGAAGAAGAAGGTCGTCTCCTACTGGACGATGGGCTTCAACCAGCACACGCGCGGCACCTGGGTGAACAACCTCGTCTACAACGTGCATCTGCTGGTCGGAAAAATCTCCGAACCAGGCAACGGTCCGTTCTCGCTGACCGGCCAGCCCTCGGCCTGCGGCACCGCGCGCGAGGTCGGCACCTTCTCGCATCGCCTGCCGGCCGACATGGTGGTCGACAATCCCGAGCACCGCGCCAAGACGGAGAAGATCTGGCAGGTGCCCGAGGGCACCATCCCCGAGAAGCCCGGCTATCACGCCGTCCTCCAGCATCGCATGTTGAAGGACAGCAAGCTGCGCGCTTACTGGGTGCAGTGCACGAACAACATGCAGACCGCGCCGAACATGAACGAGGAAGGCTATCCGGGCTATCGCAACCCCGACACGTTCATCGTCGTTTCCGATCCCTACCCGACTGTCACGGCGCTCGCCGCCGACCTCATGTTGCCGACGGCCATGTGGATGGAGAAGGAAGGCGCTTATGGCAATGCCGAGCGGCGCACCCAGTTCTGGCGCCAGCAGGTGAAGGCGCCGGGCGAAGCCCGCTCGGACGTCTGGCAGACGATCGAGTTCTCGAAGCACTTCAAGATCGAGGAAGTCTGGCCGGAAGAACTCATCGCCAAGAAGCCGGAGTATCGCGGCAAGACGCTCTACGACGTTCTCTATGCCAACGGCGTCGTCAACAAGTTCCCCGTCTCCGAGATCCAGGCCGGCTTCGACAACGACGAGAGCACATCGTTCGGGTTCTACCTGCAGAAGGGCCTGTTCGAGGAATACGCCGCGTTCGGTCGCGGCAAGGCGCACGATCTCGCCGACTTCGAGCTGTACCACAAGGCGCGCGGTCTGCGCTGGCCGGTGATCGACAACAAGGAAACGCTGTGGCGCTTCCGCGAGGGCTACGATCCTTACGTGAAGGCCGGCGAGGGCGTGAAGTTCTACGGCAAGAAGGATGGCCGCGCCGCGATCATCTTCTGCCCCTACGAGCCGGCCGCCGAAGCACCCGACAAGGAGTTCGATCTGTGGCTGTGCACCGGCCGCGTGCTTGAGCATTGGCATTCGGGCTCCATGACACGGCGCGTGCCGGAGCTGCATCGCTCGGTAACGCACGCCGTCCTCTTCATGCACCCGGAGGACGCGCAGGACCGCAAGCTGCATCGCGGCCAGATCGTCAAGGTGAAGACGCGGCGCGGCGAAGTCGTCACGCGCATCGAGACGCGCGGCCGCAACAAGATGCCGAAGGGCCTCGTGTTCATTCCGTTCTTCGACGAATCGCAGCTCGTCAACAAGCTGACGCTCGACGCGACGTGTCCGATCTCGAAGGAAACGGACTTCAAGAAGTGCGCTTGCAAAGTCGAGGTGGCGTGACACCCGCCCGGGCGGGCCGCGGACGGGCGCAAGCCGCTCGTCCGCCGCGCCTCCCGCGACGATCCTGCGCAGAACCGCGACCCGATGCTGAGGTGACGACGACGTCATGGCCGCCGCGACCAAAGAGACAGCCGGATTCGATCCCAGGCGCCGCCGCGCGCTGAAGGAGCTGGCGTCCTATTGCGCGGGCGCGGCCGCGATCACCGCGTTCCTCGCAGGCGTATCGGGATTGTCGCGTCCGCTGCCGGCGGCGACGCTGCGGCCGCCGGGCGCGCTGCCTGAGCCGGAATTCCAGTCGGCCTGCGTGCGCTGTGGCCTCTGCGTCCGCGCCTGCCCCTACAAGACGCTGAAGCTCGCCGAACTCGGCGACGGTCCCGCCGCCGGCACGCCGTATTTCCTCGCCCGCAGCGTGCCGTGCGAGATGTGCGACGATATTCCGTGCGTCAAGGCCTGTCCGACCGGCGCCCTCGATCACGCGCTCGTCGATATCGAGAAGGCGCGCATGGGCGTCGCCAATCTCGTCGGACGCGACACCTGCCTCAACATGCAGGGTCTCAGATGCGACGTCTGCTATCGCGTCTGCCCGCTGATCGACAAGGCGATCACGTTGCAGATGACGCACAATGCACGCACCTCGAAGCACGCGATCTTCGAGCCCGTCGTGCATCCCGACGCCTGCACCGGCTGCGGCAAGTGCGAGAAAGCGTGCGTGCTCGAAACCGCGGCGATCCGCGTGTTGCCGCTCGACCTCGCGCGCGGCGCGCATGATGCCCACTACAAGCGTGGCTGGGAGGAGAAGAAGAAGGCCGGTCAGGAACTCGTCCCCGGTATCATCGATCTCCCCGACCGCTTGCCGTCGCTTCCGGGAGCGCCGAAATGAGCAAGGTTCGCAATCCCGGCGCCGAGGCGCGCAAGCTGCACGGAACGCTCACAGCCAGCCGCTGGCTGATCGCGCGACGGCTGTCGCAGCTCGCGTTCTTCCTGCTGTTCGCGAGCGGTCCCTGGTTCGGCGTGTGGATCGCCAAGGGCACGCTGTCGTCGTCCATGACATTCGACGTGCTGCCACTGACGGATCCGCTGGTGTTTCTGCAGGCGCTGCTGGCAGGGCACAAACCTGAGATGCTCGCGATCCTCGGCGCTGCGATCGTGCTTGCCGCCTATGCCCTGATCAACGGCCGCGTTTACTGCTCGTGGGTCTGTCCGATCAATCCGGTCACCGATCTCGCCGCCTGGGCCCGCCGCCGTCTCGACATCCAGAAGGGCTGGAACCTGAAGCCCAAGGCGCGCTACTTCGTGCTTGCCGCCGTGCTCGCCGCCGCCGCGCTCACCGGCACCATCGCCTTCGAACTCATCAACCCCATCACCACGCTCTATCGTGGCCTGCTGTTCGGCGTGTCGTGGGGGCTGCTCGGGGCGCTGCTCATCTTCCTGTTCGACCTGTTCGTCGCGCGCAACGGCTGGTGCGGTCACGTGTGCCCGGTCGGCGCTTTCTACTCGCTGGTCAACACCACGGGCCTGCTGCGCGTTTCCGCCAGTGGTCGCGCGCGCTGCGACGACTGCATGGATTGCTACGCCGTGTGCCCCGAGATGCATGTCATCTCGCCAGCGCTGAAGGGCGAGCAGGCCGGCGTCTCGCCGATCATCGCGAACCGCGATTGCACCGCTTGCGGGCGCTGCATCGACGTTTGCCCCGAACAGGTTTTCCGCTTCACCTATCGCTTCGACGATCGCGTCGACACCACCACGCCAAGCCAGAAGCAGGCCGCCGGCGCGCTGGAGAACGCGGCATGACATGCCACTCACGGAGGCTGCATCACATGACTGGATGGATCGGACGTAACGCACTTCTCATGGCGGTGGCGCTCGGAGCTGGCCTCGTCGTCGCCGGCGTCGGCATCGCCCAGGACAAGGGCGGCAAGTCGCTCGAAGGTCTCGGCGGCGGTGCCACGCTGAACCAGATCAACGCCGCACCCGACGTCGACCGCCAGTCCTACGCGGATGGCGGCTTCGGCCGCGCCTACCGCCAGCAGCCGCCGCTCATACCGCACAAGGTGGACGGCTATCAGGTGACGCCGACCGACAACGCCTGCATGAACTGTCACGACTGGCCCGGCAACAACAAGTTCAAGGCGCCGAAGGTTTCCGAGACGCACTACGTCGATCGCCAGGGCGTGCGGCTCGATAAGATCGCCGGTACCCGCTACTTCTGCCAGCAGTGCCACGTCCCGCAGGCCGACGCCAAGCCGCTGGTCGGCAACTCGTTCCAGAACGCAACCGAAGTCAAATGAGCAGGCGCGGGAAGCGGCTCGCAGGAGGGGCACATGGCTAATGAAGAGACTGTCCCAGGCGACAGCGAAGAGGGCCGGCGCGGGTTACTCGGCCGCCTCTGGCACTGGTTCAGGACCCCGGCACGCACGACGGCGCTCGGCACGCTGCTGGTCGGTGGCTTTGCTGCGGGCGTGCTATTCTGGGGCGGTTTCAACTGGACCCTGGAACTTACCAACACGGAATCCTTCTGCATCTCGTGCCACGAGATGAAAGAGAACGTGTTCAAGGAGTACCGCACCACCGTCCACTACGCCAACAAGTCGGGCGTGCGCGCATCCTGTCCGGACTGCCACGTGCCGAAGGACTGGGTGCACAAGATCGCCCGCAAGATCCAGGCGAGCAACGAGCTCTATCATCACCTGCTCGGCACGGTATCGACGCCGGAGAAGTTCAACGCCAAGCGCCTGCAGCTAGCGTCGAACGAGTGGCGCCGCATGAAGACGACCGACAGCCGCGAATGCCGCAACTGTCACAAGTTCGATTACATGGACTACTCGGTGCAGGAACCGCGCGCCTCTCGCATCCACCAGGAGGCGCTGACGACCGGCAAGACCTGCATCGACTGCCATCGCGGCATCGCGCACACCTTGCCGCCGAAAGCGGACGAGACCTACGAGAAGCTGGTCGAGAGCATCGACAAGAAGGATGCGAAGGTCCTGGCCGACTATCTGAAGGGGGCGACGCCGGCGCACGCGAAGCCCTGAGTTGGGCACGCCGGTTGCGATCGGTAGCGGGATCGTGCCGGCTCGTGCCCCGTCCCTTTGGATCACGCGGACGATCCCGCGCGGCATGACGGTCGGGGACGCTGCAACGCTCGAACATCGGTGCAGCACCGCCCGGTCAATTCTGGAACAGGCCATCGAACCAATTGGTGTCCTGTGCCGGAGGCTTGCGCCGTTGCTTCTTCTCCGGCGAACGTGAGGCCGATCTCGAGGCAGGTGTCACGGCTGCAGGCCGCGATGCGGGAATGACGCCCGCGGCCGCAAGCGTTGGCGCGTTGCCGCCGACGACCACGAACGGAGCCCAGTTGGAGGGATGTGCTGCCGGCCCGCCGGTCCCGATCAGCGATGCCATCGCCTTCGACAGCGCACGGGCCTGGCTCAACCCGGGCTCGCGCGACATGGCATCGAATGCGGCCGTGACAAGCTGGACCGTCGCATCGGAATCGACCGCCCAATGCGATACCAGCAGCGATCGCGCGCCGGCGTAGAAGAACGCCCGCGCGAGCCCCGACAGCGCCTCGGCGCCGACGTCGTCGCCACTCGCCGTATTGCACGCCGACAGCACCACCCAATCCGCATCGAACCGCAGACCCGCAACCTCCGACGCGGTCAACAGCCCGTCGTCGGCGTCACTCGGCAACTCCGGCGGCGTCAACATCAGCGAGGGCTCGGCTTTGTCGGCGATGAACATCGCGGTCTCGCCTGCGAGCAGACCATGGGTTGCAAAGTGCACGATGCGCGCGTCCGCGAGCCGGCCATTGGCCGACATCGACTTGATCCCGGCTTCCGTCGCGGCAGCACCGACGATCACGTCGGATGGTGCGGCGCGGGCATGCCTCGCAACCCGGCACAATTCCACCGCCGTCTCCGGCAGCGGCCACTGGCGTCGCAGGCTCGCAGTATCGCCGCGGGCGGCTCGCTGTGCCGACGACGTGAGCGACATGCGTAATGCAGCTTTGGTCGACGGCGCCGATCCGCTGTGCGGGCGTGGCGCGGCTGCAGCCACTTCGTCCTCCATATGGCAGACGGGCGCCTCGAACGCTCGCCGATCCGTTCCGTCTGGTCCGATCAGCAGCGGGTTGCCGATGCCGAGATAGGGCGAACGACCGGAGCTGGCGCGGGTGAGTTGACGCAAGGGGCCGAGGCTCGCGAGAGACGGCAGCACGGTGATCGCATGCCTTCGACCCAGCCACGCGATCTCGTCGAGCCGCGAAGCCGCATCCGTCAGGCGGCGGCCGTCCGCGGTGGTGGTGAAGCTCGCGTCCGGCGGCGGCGGCTCCGAGAGCAGAACCTGCAGCGGCAGGGACGTCAACGCGCCCGAAGCAACGACGATGAAATCTTTGCCCGCGATGATCTTGCCGAGCGGCTCGAACAGCATGCGATAGAGGCTGTGCGCACCGGAAAGATCGAACGGCAGTGGACCGGTGTCGCCGGGCTCCGCGGCCAGATCGAAGCCGAGCAGCCGCGCACAGCGCTTGCCGCCCTCGCCGCTCCATTCCGCCCGGTCGAGCCCGCACCGCAGGTTGCGAACCAGAGCCGCCAGCTCACGCTCGGACATTGCGACCCGCACCCAGGAGACCTCGCGATCCGTGACGGCGAACACATGCGCGGCGTCGCGTGCAACCGTGAACTGGATTGCGACCTCACCTCGAGCGATCAGCCCGCGCAACGCCGCTACGGAGAGCGGCGTCGGCCGCGCCAGCTCGTGATAGCGGGGGAAACGGCGGGAGAGATCGGCATCGATCGCGGCAAGACGCTCGTCGATGGCGGCGAGCCGCGCACGGATCGAGGCTTGTTCGGACACATCGCGTGCATCGGTCGCAGACAGCATCTGCGTCAGCCTCTTGTCGGCGGCGGTCCACTCGGCGGCGAGATCCTGTCGCTCGCGCGTGAGTGCGGCGAGTGCCGGATCGGCGGCACCGGCGCGGGCACCGAGCGCCGCCAGCGCGACCGCCGTCGACGTCATGGAATCATGCTGCGCGATTTCCAGCGCCCTGGCAGCATCGCGCTTGCCGGTGCCGCCTTCGCGCCATAGCGCTTCGAGCAGGCCGTGAAAGGCACGCCGTTCCTCGTGCAGACTGCTGCCGCCATCCCTGACCGGCGAGCGGCGGCGGGCTTCCACGGCGGCTGCGGCAGCGCGGTCGAAATAGAGGCGGGCAGCCGCGGGCTTGCCATCGGCCAGCTCGAGAGTTCCGGCCGCATTGAGAGCGGCAAGCAGGTTGGCATGGCGCGGACCATAGACGCGCTCGAGAGACGCCAGCGCGCGAACCAGCAGCGGTCGGCCTTCCGCATAGCGCCGCTGCGCCGTGTAGACCTCGGCAAGATTGGCCGCCGGTATGGCGCTTTCGAAGGCGTCCTTGCCGTAGATCGCCTCGAACATCGACAGGGCCGCAGCGAGCGCCTGCTCGGCCTCCGCGTACTTGCCTGCGTCGAGCAGATGACGGCCGATGTTGTTGCGCAGGGTCGCCAGCCGGGGATGTCGGGGCGGCAGCGCGCCTTCGAACATCTGCAGCGCACGATCGTAATGACCTTGCGCCTCGGAGACGCGACCGCTCTGGCGCAACAGGCCGGCGAGATTATCCTCGACGATGCCGATCTGGACGGCATCCTTGTTCGGTTGCATGTCGGCAATGGCGAGTGCGCGACGCAGCAACGGCTCCGCCTCGTTGCGCCGGCCAGCCTCGTTGAGAAGTACGCCGAGGTTGCCTGCTGCACGTCCGACACTCATGTGATCGCGACCAAGCGCCTCTTCGAGCAGAGCGAGCGCGCGCTTGTTGAAACGCTCCGCTTCCGCCAGCCGGCCGAGACTGAAATAGAGCACCGCGAGATTATCGGTGACGATGCCCTCGTTGGCCTTGTCACCCTTGGCGTGAAGCAACGCGATGGCCCGCTTGTAGGCGTCCTCGGCGGCCGCGTGATCGGCGAGCGCCCGGCTTGCCCGGGCGAGATTGTTGAGAGCACTGATATGTGGATCGGCGCGTCCGGAGCGCACCGGCACGTCGCCACGCGAGAGCAGCGCGAGGGCCGCTTCCGCGTAAGACTTCGCATCGGCTGCACGCCCGGCGTCCACGGCCCTGCGGGACATCCTGTCGTAGATCGCGACGGCGTTGGCGGCCCCCACCGATCCCCGCCGCTCGAGCAAGTTCAGCGCCGCCCTGGCACGGGCCTCCGCCTCCTCCGGTCGCTGCATCTCGTCCAGCCGGTCGATCACCGCTTCGAGTGCCTGCAGATAGGGTTGCTCGCCCGTGTCGCCGCGCGCCTCGTAGATGCCGACGGCGCGGGTAAAGGCCGCGAAGCTCTCATCGCCTTTCTTCATTGCGCGGAGGACGAACCCGAGGCTGGCGAGCAAATGCGCGGCGCCCGCATGCTCGCCGGCACCTTCACGTTCCGCCCTCGCAATGAGCCTCGAGTAGATGTCGACGAGCTCCTGGCCGCGCCCCGCCTTCAGGTAGAGAGGGCCCAGTTCGAGGACTGCATTGCGGATGTCGGGATGGACGGCCGGATGCAGCCGCTCGTAGATTGCGAGCGCCTTCTCGAGCGGTTCGCGCGCGTCCTCGGGTCGCCCTGCACGGCGCATGACGAACCCGAGGTTATGCAGGGCGACGGCGGTGAGCGCGCTTTCGGCACCGTTGTGAGCCGCGCTCAGCCGCACAGTCTCCGCGGCATCGGACAGCGCTTCCTTGAACCGCCCGGCGCGGACAAGCTCCTCGGTGCGCGCCTTCGCCTCGGTATAGGATCGTGCCGCTTCTTCGTGAGCGACGGCCGCTGGAGATGGACCCGGCTCCTGCGCACGCGCCGTGCCGGATGACGTCAAGGCAACTGCAACAGCTGCGACGATCGCGCAGAAGGCACGGGTGCAACGTGTCCGCATGGGATCGGGTCTCCGTCCGCCGAGGCGACGAAGTCTGATGACCCGGAACCGGCTCGATTTCAAGGCGCTGTCGCATTAAAGTCGACGATCGTCGCTGAAAGCAGAGGCAACTGCCCGG
>CALFEM010000583.1 GCA_937950105.1 uncultured Alphaproteobacteria bacterium
ACGGCATACGAGTTGCCTAAGTGACTGGAGTTCAGACGTGTGCTCTTCCGATCGCCTCGGCAGTCTTGCCGCCGCCGAGATCATTTCACACGTCGGCGCGCGCCCGTCCGTTTCTCTCCAGAAACTCGCGCGCGACAACGGCATCAAGGTCTGAACCGCAATATCATGAGGCTGCCGGCGGGTATGCAATTCAAGCCGGTAGCCTCATTGCGGCAGCCCAGCCGTTCTTCCAATTCACCGCGACTTTCGACCCATTCCAGCGGCTGGAGAAACGAAAGTCGCGTCCAATCGGCCGCAATTGTATAGGCCCGCACCACTTAAATCGGCGCCTTTGATTTTTTATCCTTGGAATTAAAGCCGGCTTTCCGACAATAACTCTCGAACCGATTCGAGATTCGCAAGGTTGTCCGAATGACCGAGACTGTGACGCGTCGTGGCCGGCCGAAAGGCACCGGCATCGACGATGGCGACCGGCTCGCCGCGATTGCCCGGCTGCTGGCCGACAATCCGGAAATGCGCCCGACGACCGCGATCAAGGCGATCGGAGTTTCCGACCCGTCGATCATTCGCCGTCTGCGCGACAAGTATGCCGAGGTGGCGAAAAGCCTGGCCGCCGAATTGCCGCGCCCTCAGGTCCCTGTCGAGAATGAAACGCCGCCGCTGTCGACGAACTCCGACATGCCACCCGTCGAGGTCAAGAAGCTGGCTGCTGCCGCCAGGATGACCGAAGCTGCCGCGAAGCCGGCGCGCCGCCCGCGGACCGTCGCCGCTACCGCCGCTTCATCCAATCGTCGGCAGGCCGAGCCCAATCCGCCCGCAGCCGTCGCAAGCGCTCCACCCGCCGCGATGCCTCCTGCTCGCAAACCCGGGAAGAAATCCGCCGTCGCGGCGGCCGTGGCTCCCGCCGCGGAACGCGACAGCACGACCACCGCGCGCTCACCGCGCGTGGCCAAACGCCCGTCCGCGCCAAACCGGGCGGCACGGGCCACGAAGCCCGCAGGCGCCGCGCCTGCTCCGACCGCGACCGAACCCCCGGCCGCGATCGAAGCCCGCGACGCCGGCCCCGTCACGACCACTGCCCACTCCGAAACCACGCGTACCAGTGCGGTTGCCGCGGAGGTTGCCCCAGCGGCGGCCCCTGCTACGGCCGCGACCACCGGCCCGACGGCGACGCCTCGCCCGACGGCCCCCGACGATATCGTGTGCTCGCTCCTGGGACTCGGCCTCGCCGCCACGTCGACGGCGTTTGCAGCCCAGGCCATGCTCACGAACTCGTTCGCGCGGACTCCCTTCGTCACGCTCGCTCTTCGCCAGCAGCTCGCCCTCAACGAATGGGCACTGCGGCTGGTACCGGTACCGCGGCCGGCACGGAAGACCGCAAGCTGACACTTACGAACGCTTGCCCTCGCCTCTGACCGCAGAGGCCACTTGAAGGCCGCCCTCCCCAGGCGGCCTTTTTCTTGGACGGAGTCCCTGGAAAGCAAGGCTGCCGCCTTTGAGAAAACGTCCTGCCGGCTTTGTTGCAGGCACACTTTAAACGTATGACGTAAAATGATTTTCCGTTCGGGGTGGACTCCAGGTTGAAATCTTGCTACTGATGGTCGCACCGTAACGGGGACCGCGACCATGCGGCAGACCGCATCCCGCTCGTGTCATACTCGTGGCGCCCCCCTCATGCGGTCGCACTGCCTCTATTTTTCTCCAAGACATTCGCACTCCTCCTGCCGGCATCCAACGGGGCCAGCAGCGACGGGCCTATTCGCGTATCACCCGTGGAACTCATGCACACCACAATCGGATCTGTAGCGCGCATCTGCACGCCGGCACTCTTGAACCGAGTTTGCCCTGATTTCTGGAGTGACTGCCATGGCCACCTTTACCTTCGACTTCCTCAGTGAGAATCTGAACCTTACCGACCAAAGCGGGAATTCCCTTGCGTTTGGTTCTATCGATCCGTTAAGCAATAGTTCTGAGTACTTCATGAACACCAACGCCGGTGATTGGGCGGATCTCAACGGATCAGGCATCACCTTCGACGGCGGCGGACTTCCGACAGGCGGAACCGCTAACGCATTCGGTTATGATGTTTCTGGAGGCGATAATTACGATATTCAAGGCTTGGATCTGAATATCACGCTCACCGATCTCAACATCGGCATCGGCACGACTGCGCAGCAAACCGAGCGCTACCTCAACGTCCTGTTCGTGGGCAATGATACGTTCAACTTCACGACTGTGGGAAACTCGGCCGCGAACATACAGATCGCGGCTGACGGCGCCAACAACCTCTACGATCCTGTAGCCGGCAACGACGTATTCCTCGGTGGCAGTACGGGATTGATTGGCAACAGCGTCCTTATTGGCGATCACTATGGCATTTCAACAGGCACCTCCGTCGGCGGCGACGACAGCTTCTCGGTTTCTGCATTTCTATTGGTGGGTGATAACGCCAACGTGGGCTTCGGCACCGTCGCCGGCGGTGGGCGCGACAGGTTTGCCCCGACGATTCTTGTCGACGACTCCAATCTTCTGATGTCCTTCGTGGGTGACTTCCATGTCGTCAACGGCACAGGGCTCGGCGGGCGCGACGTCGTGGATCTGTCTGGCGCCGACACTTCTGCGTTGCTATTTACCTTGCCCGCGATCTACGGTGACGCCTACTCGGTTTTCGGGGTGCTCGCGGGCGGTAACGACAGCCTGACCGGCTCCGGCGCGACTGAGAATATATATGGCGATGCGGCTTATTTGTCTGGTTCGCTGATCCAGGGGGGCGACGACTATATTTCGACCGGCGCTGGCGGTGGTACGGTCTATGGAGATATCGGCGATCTTTTCGCTGGCTTTCTCGACGCCGGTAACGACAACATCTATGGCGGCTCGGGTATAGACTTCATCCACGGCGATCTCTCGGCCTCCTACGAAGACTCCACCAACTACGTCGGCGGCGACGACCTCATCAGCGCCGGCGCCAACAACGATATCGTCTATGGCAATGGCGGCAATGATCGCATCTACGGCGAAGCGGGCGACGATGACCTGTTCGGTGGCTCCGGCAACGACATCATCGACGGCGGCGACAACAACGACGAGATCGATGGCGGCGCCGGCAACGACAGTCTGCGCGGTGGCCTCGGCAATGACATCATGCTCGGTGGCGACGGCGACGACATTCTCATTGGGTATGGCGGCTTCGATACGTTGACCGGCGGCAACGGCAACGACGTTCTGACCGGCGCTTTCAACGCCGATACATACGTCTTCGCCGACGGTTTCGGCATCGACCGCATCACCGATTTCGAGGCGCTCAACGCCTTCGAGCGCATCAATCTCGCCGGCGTCACGGCGATCACCGACTACGCTGACCTCGTCGCCAACCACCTGTCTGTCGTTTCCGGTCAGGTGCGCATCACGGTCGATGCCAACAACTACATCATCCTTCAGAACCTCTCGACCACCGTCGACCTCGACGCGGGAAACTTCATCTTCTGACGATCGCACGCGAGCGGCGTGCGGGACCCAAACTCCGCACGCACGCCCTCCTCAAAGCCGACGCAGGGAAACGGTTTCGATGGCGTGATCGTCGCCCTTGCGCAGGATCAGGCTGGCGCGCTGGCGTGTCGGCAGGATGTTTTCTTCGAGATTGCGCGCATTGATCGACGACCAGATCGACAGTGCGCGCTGCTCCGCTTCTTCGAGCGTGAGTTGCGAATAGCGGTGAAAATATGCAGCTGGATCGCGGAACGCCGTCGAGCGCAGACGCATGAAGCGCGTCACGTACCAGCGCTCGATCATTTTCGGGTCGGCATCGAGATAGATCGAGAAGTCGAAAAAGTCCGAAACAAACGGGATCGCCTCGCCGTCGCTCGGCAACCGTGCCGGCTGCAGCACGTTCAATCCTTCGACGATCAGGATGTCCGGATTCTCGACGACGACCATCTGCCCGGGGATGATGTCGTAATGGAAATGCGAATAGACCGGGGCCTCGATTTTCTCGACCCCGGATTTGACGTCGGCGAGAAAATTCAGCAGCCGCGTCGTGTCGAAGCTTTCGGGAAATCCCTTGCGGCTCATCAACCCCTGGCGCTCGAGTTCGGCGTTGGGGAACAGAAAGCCGTCGGTGGTGATGAGATCGACGCGCGGATGGTCCGGCCAGCGCGCCAGCAGCGCCTTCAGCACGCGTGCCGTCGTGCTCTTGCCGACCGCGACCGACCCGGCCACACCGATGATGAAGGGAACTTTGACTTCGTGCCGGCCGAGGAACTTGGAGGTGACGGCGTGCAACTCCTGCGAGGCTGCGACATACAAGTTGAGCAGGCGTGACAGCGGCAGGTAGATCTTCTCGACTTCCTGAACCGACAGCTCCTCGATGACACCCGACAACTGCTCGAGTTCCGGCCCCGCCAAGGTCATCGGCGTGTCGGCCCTGAGGCGCGCCCACTCGTCCCGATTGAACACGCGATAGGGCGAGAACTGCAGCGAGCCCCGGTTATGTCGCGGCAGCGATGGCGACAGGGCGGCCAGACGCTCGAGGATCTCGTTCATGACTTGGCCCGCGCGGCCTTTTCCGCCAGCCCCGAAACACCGCTGCGCCCGTCCAGCACCGCGAGAACATCACCGATCGCCACGCCGCGGCACTCGAGCAGCACCAGCAGATGATAGAGCAGGTCGGCCGCCTCGGCCTTCATCGCGTCTTCGGACTGCGACAGCGCGGCGATAACGGTTTCCACCGCCTCCTCGCCGAACTTCTTGGCGCAACGCTCCGGCCCGCCGTCCAGCAGCTGGCGCGTATAGGAGGATTTCCCTTCAGCGCCCCGACGCGCCTTGATGGTGGCCGCCAGACGCTGCAGCACGTCGTCGCTCATGTCGTATCCTGCTTGTCCGAGCTGTTCGCCGCACCACCGAAAAGCGCCGCTTCGCCGCCTGATGCGACCAGGCGAGAAGCCTTCGGCCTCGACGTCGTCGATGGCCAGACATACGACGAAAAACGGCCGGGTTGCAGGGGAATTCTCTGCAACCCGGCCGCTACCAAAGGGCAATTCAGTTGTGCGGTCGCCTCAGCCACCCATGCCGATAAGACGTATGCGGATATAGTCGAGCTGGTCGAAGTTGCCGTACTTGATGATGAGATTACCGCTCTCGCCGGAGCCGCGCTTGATCTCGATCTTGAGACCGAGAGCGTCGGCCAGCTCCTTCTCGAAGGCGCG
Source organism: uncultured Alphaproteobacteria bacterium (assembly GCA_937950105.1). Classification (GTDB taxonomy): domain Bacteria; phylum Pseudomonadota; class Alphaproteobacteria; order Rhizobiales; family Hyphomicrobiaceae; genus JAEUMD01. Next base: position 5,205 of record CALFEM010000583.1, read on the forward strand.
CGTATCGGCATCCTTCTCGCGCACCTTGCGCGGCGTCCCGATTGGCTGGCCGGCATCGACCGCCTGCACCAGCGCCTCCACCTCGCGCACGTTGAGATCTTCCGCGATGATGCGTTCGGCCAGGGCGTCGGCGTCGTCGCGGCCGATGATGGCGCGCGCGTGCCCGGCCGACAGCTTGCCGGACTGCACCAGCGCCTGAACACCTTCCGGCAGCTTCAGCAGTCGCAGCGTGTTGGCGACGTGGCTGCGGCTCTTGCCGATGATCTCCGCCAGCTGCTCCTGATTATAACCGTAGCGCTCGACCAGATCGCGATAGCCGCCGGCTTCCTCGATGGCATTGAGGTCGGCGCGCTGCACGTTCTCGATGATTGCGAGTTCGAGCACCTCGCGATCGTCCAGCTCGCGCACGATCACCGGAACCTGCGTCAACCCGGCCCGCTGAGCCGCCCGCCAGCGGCGCTCACCGGCCACGATCTCGTAGCCCTGCCCGCCCGGCTCTGGACGCGCGAGGATCGGCTGCACCAGCCCCTTCACGCGGATCGAATCGGCCAGTTCCGCCAGATCGTCCTCGCGGAACTCCTTGCGGGGATTGAGCCTGCCGCCCTTCAGTTGCTCGATGGCGACCATGCGCTGCTCGCCCTCGGGCGGCAGGCGCGTACTGGTGACCGCCGGCTCACCGATGAGCGACGCTAGACCTCTGCCGAGCCGGCTCTTCGGAATTGGCGCTGACATCACGGCTTCGGCCCCCTCAATGTTATCTGTTCTTGGCATCGACCGCCGCTCGTCCCCTGCGGCGCGACTTTTGACGAAACTCAAAAAACTGCGACCGGATTTGGTCGCCGCATCAGGCCGCCTTGAAGCGGCGCTCGCGCTCGATGATCTCGGTCGCCAGCTTGATGTAAGCTTGGCTGCCGGCACAGTCGTAATCGTAGAGCAGCAGCGGTTTGCCGTGCGACGGCGCCTCGGCGACGCGTGTGTTGCGCGGAATGACGGTCTCGTAGACCTTGGGTCCGAAGAAGGAGCGGACGTTGTCCGCCACTTCCCGCGACAGCGTCGTGCGCGCGTCGTGCATGGTCAGCACCACGCCCTGGATTTCCAATCCCGGATTGAGCGAGCCGCGGATCTGGTCGATCGTCTCCTTGAGCTGCGAGATGCCTTCCAGTGCAAAGAACTCGCACTGCACCGGGACAAGCACCGCATGCGCCGCCGACATCGCGTTCAGCGTCATCAGATTGAGCGACGGCGGGCAGTCGATCAGGATGTAGTTGTATCCCTCACCCGGCCGTGTACGCGCCGCCGCCACCAGGTGCGAAACCGAGTCGCGCAACCGGAAGGCGCGGTTCTGGTCCGCCATGAGGTCGCTCTCGAGACCCACCAGATCGGAGTTCGCGGGCACCACATCGAGACCGGGAACCGCCGTCGGCTGCGACGCATCGGCGAGCGAAACGCCGGAGGCCAGCACGTCGTAAGATGTCCGCGCGCGGTTCTCGGCCGGAATACCGAGGCCGGTCGAAGCGTTGCCCTGAGGATCGAGATCGACGATCAGCACGCGCTCGCCGATCGCCGCCAGCGCCGTGCCGAGATTGATGGCCGTGGTGGTCTTGCCGACGCCGCCCTTCTGGTTGGCGACAGCCAGCACCCTCAACGGATGTGCTGCAGGCATGGCGTTCACGGGATCATCTCCCCTTCTTGATCTTCAGGTCGGTCACAACGGCGATGCGCGCCTCTGCGTCAGTCCGGCTCGGCTGCAGCGCGAGAGCGAACGACCAGTCGCGTTCGGCCTCGCGAATTTCGCTGGCGACCTCGCGCCCCTTGAGAAAGAGACCGGTGGTCGAAGCGTCGAACAGCGGGAAGGACAACTCGAGCAGGCGCGGCAACGGCGCCAAGGCACGCGACGTGACGCAATCGATTCGCTCGACCATAGCGCGAATCTTGTCGCTTTCGATTCGGGCCGGAATGATGTCCACAGCGATACCGAGTGTGCGCGCAACCTCCCGCAGGAAGGCGGCCTTGCGGGTGTCGCTCTCGACCAGCGCGACCTTCAACCCCGTTCGCGCCGGATCGCCCGCCGCCATAATGGCGAGCACCAGCCCCGGAAAGCCCGCGCCCGATCCCAGATCGACCAACCGTCGTGCGCTGGCCGGGATGAGGGCATAGAGCTGTGCGCTGTCGGCGAAATGGCGGTGCCAGACTTCGTCCAGAGTGCGTGGCGCAACCAGGTTGATGGTCTTCTGCCAGTTCCGCAATAAGCCGGCATAGGTTTCCAGCCGTTTCGCCGTTTCACGTGAAACACCGAACGCACCGACGAAATCGTCGGCTCCGGAAATGTGGGAATCGCCGTGTGCTCCTGCCCCGTGGCCGGGTTCACCCGACGCTGGTATCCCGCGTCCACCACTCATGCGACGCCCCGATGCAGGGCATGCGCAGCCCCGTGCAGCAAGCCGTTGGCCTCGGCTCCCCGCAGCGTTTCACGTGAAACACCAACGCCGCCTGGCGGCGCGTAAAGCGCCCGGAACCTGCCGGTTTGCAACCAGGGCGAGGAAGGGCGAGCACTCGACCTCATGAACTCGCCCGCCTGACGGCATCGCGGCGGCTTCGTCCATCCGCTCTGAGATGCGCCAGAAGCAGCAGCACTGCGGCGGGCGTCACGCCGTCGATGCGCGACGCCTGCGCTATGCTGGACGGCCGGTGCCGCTCGAGCTTATGGCGTACCTCGTTGGAGAGCCCGGAGATGGCCCCATAGTCGAAGCCGGCCGGAATGGCGGTCGCCTCGTCGCGGCGGAGGATGGCAACGTCGTCTTCCTGCCGGCGGACGTAGGCGGCATAGCGGGCATCGACTTCGACCTGAGCCGCTATCGGCGCGCGGACCTCGGCAAGCTCCGGCCAAACCGCGCGCAGCCTCGCCATATCGACCCCCGGATAGGAAAGAAGCTCGAACGCCGTCCGGCGTCGGCCGTCGCGATTGATCTCCAGACCGCGCCGCGCCGCCTCGCTGGGAGAAAGCGACAGCGATTGCAGCCGGGATTGCGCCCCTTCGATCTCCTGCGTCTTGGCCGCAAAGGCCGCCGAGCGTTCCGCGCCGATACAACCCAGCTTCAAACCGCGGGCTGTCAGCCGCTGGTCGGCATTGTCGGCCCTGAGCTTCAAACGAAACTCGGCGCGCGACGTGAACATGCGGTACGGTTCGCTGACCCCGCGCGTCACCAGATCGTCGATCATCACGCCCATATATCCGTCGGCGCGCGAGACGATGAAGCGATCGCCCGAACCGCTGGCGATCAGGGCGGCGTTGATGCCGGCGGCAAGGCCCTGAGCGCCCGCCTCCTCGTACCCCGTGGTGCCGTTGATCTGGCCGGCCAGCAGCAGGCCCGCGAGCCGTTTCACCTCGAGGCTCGGCGCCAGTTCCCGCGGATCGACGTAGTCGTATTCGATCGCGTATCCGGGACGCTTGATGACAACCCTCTCGAGTCCCGGGAGGGTCTTGAGAAAAGCCTCCTGCACGTCCTCCGGCAGCGAGGTGGAGACGCCGTTGGGATAGACGGTGTCGTCGTCCAGGCCCTCGGGCTCCAGGAACACCTGGTGCGCCGTGCGGTCGGCGAAACGCACGACCTTGTCCTCGATGGACGGGCAATAACGCGGACCGACGCTGGCGATCTGGCCCGAATACATCGGCGCGCGGGCGAGGTTGGCCCGGATGATCTCATGCGTGCGCTCGCTGGTGGTCGTGATCCCGCACGCGATCTGCCGGTTCGCGATGCTTTCCGTGAGAAACGAGAAAGGCACCGGCGGGTCGTCACCGGGCTGCATTTCGAGGCTCGCCCAGTCGATCGACCCGGACAGCAGACGCGCCGGGGTGCCTGTCTTCAGCCGGCCCATGACGAGACCAAGACCGTAAAGCCGCTCTGAAAGCTTCAGCGCAGGCTCTGCCCCCATGCGGCCGGCCGGAACCGTCTTCTCGCCGAGGTGGATGAGACCATTGAGAAAGGTGCCCGTGGTCAGAACCACCGCCCCGCAGGCCAGCGTGCGGCCATCACCAGTGACGACCCCGGGAACGCGCCCGTCCACGACGACGAGATCCTCGACCCCGCCCTCGATGACATCCAGTCCCGCCTGGTTCGCCAACGCCGCCTGCATCGCCTGCCGGTAGAGCTTGCGATCGGCCTGTGCGCGCGGTCCCTGCACGGCCGGACCCTTCGAGCGGTTCAACAGCCGAAACTGGATGCCGGCAGCGTCGGCAACCCGCCCCATGAGGCCGTCGAGAGCGTCGATCTCGCGTACGAGGTGCCCCTTGCCGAGCCCGCCGATGGCCGGATTGCACGACATCTCGCCGATGGTGGCGGCCGAATGCGTTACCAGCGCCGTGCGCGCGCCCATGCGCGAGGCGGCGGCGGCGGCCTCGCAGCCTGCATGGCCGCCACCGACCACGATCACGTCGTAGGAGTTCGTCGTCATGAGGCCCGTTGGAAATCAAATGGCGCGCTGGCGAGGGTCGCCGACGCGCCATAATGGGGTGGGCCGTAGTTTAGAGCCTCTGCGGCCGGGATGGAAGCATAGACGTTTGCGTCGGCACGCGGGCGCAGCGCTTCCGCTTATGGTCGGCATCCCGAACGCAGGCCACCGCATCGTTTCACGTGAAACACTCGATGAACTCGATGCGTTGGCGCCCCAGCCGGGGCGTGGCTGGCTTCGGCCATGTTTCACGTGAAACGCGAGCGTCGATGCAGCGAGATCACTTGCCGATGCAGAAGCGGCTGAAGACGGCGTCGAGTACGTCCTCGACGTCGATGCGACCTGTGATGCGCCCGAGCGCAGAGGCGGCCCGTCTCAATTCCTCGGCCCGCAGTTCCACTTGATTTGCGTCTCCATCGAGAAACGCCTCGAGCTCGGTCACGCAACTTGTCACGAGCCGGCGGTGCCTGTCCTGAGTGATGGCTGGCTCGTCGGGGTTGCCGATGCGGGCCGCAGCGATCGCGCCAATGCGGGTGGTCAGAAGATCGAGCCCGGCGCCGGTCTTGACCGAAATTGCGATCATGTCGTCCGGGAGCGTCGGCTGCGGCGCACCGATCGCCAGGTCGGTCTTGTTGAGGACGAGCAGCGTACGATCCGCGGCTTGCCGGATTTCGTCGGGCAGCAAAGGCTCCGGCGCGTGGATGTCCGTAAGCCAGACGATCAGATCGGCATCGGCGGCGCTGGCCAGAGAACGGCGTATGCCCTCGCGCTCGATGCTCCCCCCGGTTTCCCGGATACCCGCCGTGTCCGACACGATCACCGGCAGGCCGGCAAGGTCCAGATGCACCTCGATGACGTCGCGCGTCGTGCCGGCCTCTTCCGAGACGATTGCTGCGTCCCGGCGGGCGAGGGCATTGAGCAGGCTCGATTTGCCGACGTTCGGCGGCCCTGCCAGCACGACGCGGAAGCCCGACCGCAGGATTTCGCCGCGATGCCCGTCGGCGAGATGGCGGCGGATGTTGGGAACGAGGCTCTGGATGACCGCGCGCGCGCTGGCAAAGGCGTCGAACGCGATATCTCCCTCGTCAGAAAAATCGATGGCGCTTTCCACCAGCGCCGTTGCCTCGATCAAGGAGGCGCGCCAGCTCTCGTAGAGCGACGACAGGGCTCCGGCCGCCTGACGGACGGCCTGGCGCCGCTGTGCTTCGGTCTCAGCCTCGATGAGATCAGCGAGGCCCTCGGCCTGCGCGAGATCGATTTTTCCGTTGTCGAATGCTCGCCGAGCGAACTCTCCCGGCTCCGCGGACCGACAGCCGGGAATGACAGCCAGCGCGCCAAGCACCGCGCGGACCACCGCAATACTGCCGTGAAGCTGCAACTCGGCGACATCCTCGCCGGTGAAGCTCTTTGGTCCGGGAAACCACAGGATGACGCCGCGATCGAGGAGTTCGCCCGTCGACGGGTGAACGATCCGGCGCCCGGCGGCGATGCGCGGCTTCGGTCGCGGGGCGGCCATGAGGTTCAGCACACTGCCAGCGCCCGGACCCGAAACGCGGATCACCGCGACGCCTGCCCGGCCCGGTGCTGAAGACAAGGCGAAGATGGTGGCAGGAGGTGTCACGCCGCTGGCGGGAGGCGCGAGAGGATTTCCGAGATACCCGACTTCACGAGGCTCATGTCGGCCTTCAGAACCGCGACATCGGACTTGAGGGCCGCGACGTCGGACTTGAGGCCGGCGACGTCGGACTTGAGGGCCGCGACGTCGGACTTGAGGGCCGCGACGTCGGACTTGAGGCCGGCGACGTCGGCGGCGAGCAGGTCGACGCGTGCGTCGAGCGCGCTGAACCGCGTCGTGTGCAGCGCCTGCGCCTCGCGAATGTGCGCCAGCTTCACGTCCACGCCCGCGAACCTTGCGTTCAGGTCCTCCGGCAGGTGGGCGATGATGAACTCGAGGTCCTCGACACGCTTCTCAAGGGTAGACATTTGCTTGCACTGCTCTGCCAAAACGAAGGGGGCGGAAAGCCCGCCCCCTGCATCCTAGCTTACGTATTCATCTGTGAGAAGAAGTCGGAGTTGGTCTTGGTCGACTTCAGCTTGTCGATCAGGAACTCGATGGCGTCCATGGTGCCCATCGGGTTGAGGATGCGCCGGAGCACGTAGACCTTCTTGAGCTGATCCTTGGCGACCAGCAGGTCTTCCTTGCGGGTGCCGGAGCGGGCCACGTCGATGGCCGGGAACACGCGCTTGTCGGACACCTTGCGGTCGAGGATGACTTCCGAGTTGCCGGTGCCCTTGAACTCTTCGAAGATCACTTCGTCCATGCGCGAGCCGGTCTCGACCAGCGCCGTGGCGATGATGGTCAGCGAGCCGCCTTCCTCGATGTTGCGCGCCGCGCCGAAGAAGCGCTTCGGCCGCTGCAGCGCGTTGGCGTCGACGCCGCCGGTCAGCACCTTGCCCGACGA
>CALFEM010000584.1 GCA_937950105.1 uncultured Alphaproteobacteria bacterium
GAGCTGATCGACCGGGCGACGCGGATGATCGCCGCCCTCGCCGAGCCCGCCGAGGTCAATCCGCTCGCCCGCAACGTCGCTTGCGACGCCGCCGATCTCGTCCGCGCCGGAGTGCCGCCCGAAGACGCGGCGCGGCGCGCGAGCTTCCGGGTTTTCTCTGACCGGCCGGGCACCTACGGCGCGGGCGTCAACCATCTGCTCGAAAGCGGCGACTGGCGCACCGCCGCCGACATCGCCGACGTCTACGTGCGGTGGGGCGGCTACGCCTACGGCGAGGGAGTCCACGGCCGTTCGGGGCACGACGACTTCCGCCGCCGCCTCGGACGCCTCGACGCGACCCTCAAGGTTCAGGACAGCCGCGAGCACGACATCCTTTCGGGCGACGATCCCAACGCCTACCAGGGCGGGATGAACGCCGCGGTGCGCGCCCTCGCGGGTCGCGACGCGGCGAGCTACTCGGGCGATTCCAGCGATCCGAGGCGGCCGAAGGTGCGGACCACCGCCGAGGAGGCCCGCTTCGTCTTCCGTACCCGGGTTCTCAATCCGCGCTGGATCGAGGGGATGAAACGGCACGGCTTCAAAGGCGCGGGAGATCTGGCGCGGCAGGTCGAACTGGCCTGCCAGTGGGATGCCACCAGCGGCATCCTCGACGACTGGCAGTATCGGGAGATGGCCGAGACCTATGCGTTCGCTCCGGTGATGCGGGATTTCCTCAAGGCGCACAATCCCTACGCTCTGCATGAGATCGCCGAACGCCTGCTCGAAGCGATTTCCCGAGGCCTGTGGGAGGCCCCCGGCGATGCCCGGGCCGGCCTGGAGGCGCTTCTGCTCGACGCCGAGGGCGATATCGAAGACGCCGTTATGGAAGATCGGGGTGTGGGAAACTGAGAGAATGGCGTCGAACGGTTCGAGCGACGCCGGGGCGCCCGTGGCGGCGTTCGACATGGAAATGGAGCGAACGGTAACGGTTTGCAGACGTTGGATAGTATCGCTTCCGGCGACGCTGCGGCGTGGCGAGCCGGGTCTCCTATCGTGCCGCCGAGACGATCGCCCTGCCGATCACCGACGCCGCGCTGCCGCCGCTACGCGCCAAGGTCGGCGACATTCTGACGGCCTAACCCCGGAAACCCATCGGACCGCCCCGCCGGGAACGGTCCGATAGCCTCCGGGCGCCGGGTTCAGTGATGGTCGTGGTCGTGGGGCTCGCCCTGCTGGCGGCGCTTGCAGTTCTCGCGCTTGCCGCCGCAGAAGGCGCATTCCTTCTCGATGCCGAGGAGGGCGATGCCGCCGCACGAGCCGGTGATCGGCCTGCGTCCCGCCATCACTCCGATCGCCATCGCGGCCACCACCGCCAGCATCGTGCCGAATACGATCAACCAGGTCATGAGCTTCCTTTCAGCGCCGGAAAGCGCTTTTCGAATTCCGGGGTGTCGCGCACGGTGAAGGCGCGCTTATCGGTCTCGTCGACCGTGGCGTCGGCCTTGACGACGAAGAACGCCGCCAGCTTGTGGCCGATCGCGAAATCGTAGCCGCGCTCGGGGCCGAGCGCCATCAACAGGGTGGAGAGGCCGTCGGCCTCGAGCGCGGTATCGGCGATCACCGAAACCGACGCGAGCTTGTGGGTCACCGGCGAGAGGGTGCGCGGGTCGAGGGTGTGCGAGTAGCGCACGCCCGCTTCCTCGTAGTAGTTGCGGTAGTTGCCCGAGGTCGACACCGCCATGCCCTCCAGCGGCAGGATCCGCTCCGCCACCCGGGCATTCGATATGGGCGCTTCGAGGGCGATCCGCCACGCGCTGCCGTCGGGCTTGCGGCCGTAGGCGCGCAACTCGCCAGTGATGTCGATCAGGAAACTCGTCACCCCCTCGGCGCGCAAATAGTCGGTGACGCGATCGACCGCGTAGCCCGCGGCGACGCTGTTGAACTCGACGCTGCTGGCGGCGTCCTTGCAGAGGGTTTTGGGCTCGGCGGCGGCGAAGCGAACGTGGGCCATGCCGACGACGTCGCGCAGGGCTTCGAGCGTTTCGGCGGTCGGCCGTTCCGTCACCTGACCGCGCGGGCCGAAGCCCCAGGCGGAGAGGGCGGGCAGCAGGGTGACGTCGAAAGCGCCGTCGCTCTCGCCGTGGAGCTCCTGCGCATAGGCATAGAGGCGCACCACGCTCGCAGGCATGCGGGTACAGGTTCCGGCGGGCGCGGCGTTGAAACGGGCGACGTCGCTGTCGTCGCGATAGGTGGAGAGCGCGGCGTCGATCTCGGCCAGGATCGCCTGCACCCCGGCCTGCAGGCGTTCGCCCGACGGGGTCTTGGCGGTGGCGACGTATTGAATGCGGAAGGTGCTGCCCATCGTCGGGCCGCCGAAGCTCTGGAGCTTGCCGTCGTCGCAGGCGGCCAGCAGCAGGGCGACGCAGGCCAGGCTCAAGGCCCGGCCTGCGCGGACGGCATCAGCCGCCGAAGTCGTCCAGGAAGATACTCTCACGCTCGACTCCCAGATCCAGCAACATCTTGATGACGGCGGCGTTCATCATCGGCGGACCGCACATGTAGTATTCGCAGTCCTCGGGTGCCGGATGGCTCTTCAGATAGTTCTCGTACAGCACGTTGTGGATGAAGCCGACCGGGCCGGTCCAGTTGTCTTCCGGCTGCGGCTCGGAGAGCGCCAGATGCCAGGTGAAGTTGGGGTTCTCGGCCTGGAGCTGGTCGTATTCCTCGACGTAGAAGGCCTCGCGCAGCGAGCGCGCGCCGTACCAGAAGGTGATCTTGCGATCGGTCTTGATCCGGCGCAACTGGTCGAAGATGTGCGAGCGCATCGGCGCCATGCCCGCGCCGCCGCCGATGAACACCATCTCGGCCTTGGTGTCCTTGGCGAAGAACTCGCCGAACGGGCCGTAGACG
>CALFEM010000585.1 GCA_937950105.1 uncultured Alphaproteobacteria bacterium
CGATACCGCTGTCCTCGGCGGCGATCGCAAGCTTCCAACGGCCGTCGGCCAGCAACGTGCGTGAGATGCGTAGCGAGACACCGCCGTGATCGGTGAACTTGACGGCGTTCGACAGCAGGTTGAGCAGGATCTGGCGCACACGCGTCTCGTCACCGACGACCGTGCGATCGACATCCGCATCGATGGTCAAGGCCAGCTCGAGGCCCTTCTCGTGCGCGCGCGGCGCCAGCAGCTCGACGACGCTCTGCGCCAGCGCGGCGACCTCGAACGGCGCCGGACTGAGCACCAGTTTGCCTGCTTCGATCTTGGAGAAGTCGAGGATCTCGTCGATCAAGGTGATGAGCGTGCGCGCCGACTGCTCGACGGCGCCGACGTAGGTGCGCTGCTCCTCGCTGAGTTCGGTATCACGCAGCAGCGTGCTCATGCCGAGGATGCCGTTCATGGGCGTGCGGATCTCGTGGCTCATCGAGGCGAGGAACCGTGACTTGGCGCGGCTCGCTGCCTCGGCTGCATCGCGGGCGTCCGCAAGCTCGGCCGAACGCTGCCGCTCGGCGGTGATGTCGCGACCGACCGCCTGCACCTCGAGCCCGCCGTCGCCCGCCGCGACCAGCTGCTCTTCCCACGCGAACCAGCGCGCGCCTTGCGCCGTCTCGATGCACTCGACGTAGCGACGACTGCGCTCGGCATCGGTCGTGCGCAAAGGTGGCGTACCGGCGCCTTCGAGCACCACGCGACGGAACGGTTGGCCCAACACCTCTCCGGCATCGAGACCGAACGTGCGCAGGAACGCCGAGTTGACGAACGTGAGGCGGTCCTCGCAGTCACGGCGCAGGATCACGTCGCTCTGCGCGTCGAGCAGGTCGCGGTAGCGGACATCGCTCTCTGAAATCTCCCAGTGCGCGTCGTGCAGCGTCTCGATGCGCCGCTCGAGCGTCTCGCACAATTCGGCGAAGCGTGTCTCGCCAGGCGCGACGGGTTGGCCCGGCGCAGCGCGCGCGGAGGCGAGATGCAGCGCCAGCAGCAGGGACGAGACGGCGGCGACGATCAGCAGTTGGGACGCGCCGATGGAGGGACCGAGCATGACGAGGCCAACCAGTGCGAGAACAGCTCCGGCGCCCCCGAGAAGGGGAACCGCACTCTCGCTCCGGCGGTGACGGCTGAGATCGCGCGCACGCCATGCCAGCCACGCAGCGGCGAGCCGGCGCATCGACGAGATGCTGGCACGGCGGCGCATCAGTGCGGCCGGTGTCGAGCGCACATTCTTCTGGCTGTGTTCGGAGCCGCTCACGTTGCCGCCCGGTCAGTTGCTGTCAGCTACGACCGAACCACGGCGCCCTTTGATAAAGCTTGAAATGACTTGGTGAACGGAATCTTGCGGCGTGTCCCGGCAGCGATCCGCAAGCGCACCCGGCGCCGATCAGGTCTTGGTGTCGTCGAGACGGCGCGCCGCATCGAGCGTCAGGATCGGCACCCCATCGCGAACGGGGAACGCGAGCTGCGCCTTGCGGGAAATCAGCTCCTGCGCCTCGGCATCGTAGTCCAGCGGATGCTTGCTGAACGGACAAACGAGCACGGCGAGAACGCGCGGATCGATCCGACGGCCGGCGCCGCTTTCATCAGCACTCATGACGCGACACTCCCCGCTCTGCGCTCCACCACGCGCTACTGCACCATGCCGCCGGCGCTGCCGCTCGAGGCGAGTTCCATCTCGGCGAGCGCCACCAGAACTTCGGCCCGCGTCCTGAGATCGGCGGCTTCGAGCAGGGCCTGCTTTTCTTCCGGCCCGTACGGGCTCATCACCGACAGGGCGTTGACGAGAAATTCGCTGGAGGACTTGAGCACGGCAGCCCAATCGGTCCGCAGTTCCTTGGCATCGAGGTAGCTGCGCAACACGCGCAACAAGGTCTCGCGATCGACCTCGTCCTCGCCGAGTCCTGCCTCGAGATCGCTCTCGAAGCGCTCGAAGGCGACGAGGCCGGTGCGGTAGGGCTGCGCGTCCTGTTTCTCGCCGGCGAGCGTGAAGCGCGCGACGCCGGTCAGCGTTATGAGCAGGCGACCGTCGTCGGTCTCCTGATACGACGTGACGCGGCCGGCACAACCGACCCGCTTCAGCGCCACGGACTTGCCGAGCGGGCTTTCGCTCATGCTGGCGGCGGCGTGTTCGGGTGCCGGTCCGTCGGGTTGGAGGATGCCGATGAGGCGGCGGCCGCTCATCACCGCATCGACCATCGCCAGATAGCGCGGTTCGAAAATGTTGAGCGGCAGCGTCACCCGCGGCAGCAGGATGGCCCCGCGCAAGGGAAACAGCGGCAGCTCGCGCGGCAGATCGCTGGTCGAGCGATAACGGTCCGTGGTGGCCACCGCATATTCGTTTTCTGCAGCAGACTTGCCGCTCCGGCCGCCCGCGGCCCAAGCCCCTCGAATTCGAGGGGCGCCAGCCTGCGAGCCGGTTTCGAGCCTTTACGAGAACAGCACCGACGACAGCCGCTTGCGGCCCTCGATGGTGGCGGCGTCCTTGGGGCCCCACGCCTCGAAGAACTGTACGAGCTGCTTGCGCGCGGCCTCCTCGTTCCACGCGCGCTGACGGCGCACGATCTCGAGCAGATGATCGACCGCCTCCGCTTTGCGCCCCTTGGCGGCCAGCGCCACCGCGAGATCGTAACGCGCCTGATGGTCGGCGGCATTGGCCTTCACCCTGGCTTCGAGGTCGCCAGTGTCGCCGGTTTCCTCACCCTTTCGCGCGAGTTCGAGGGCCGCGCGCACGCCCTCGACGGCACTGGAGCGGGCCTTGTCCGGCGGCACCAGCGCGATGGTCTGCTCGGCGCGCTCGAGATCGCCGCTTTTGAGGTAGCAGCGGGCGAGTCCGGCGAGGGCCGCGGCATTCTGCTGATCCTCCTGCAGCACGGCGGCATAGATCTCGGCCGCACCCTGCAGGTCACCCGCTTCGAACGCCGCATCTGCCTCGGCCAGAGCGTCGTCGATCGGCGTGCCGGCATCGCCGCCGAGCGCACGATCCATGAACGTGCGGAGCTGGCCCTCGGGCAGCGCGCCCATGAAGCCGTCGACCACCTTGCCGTCGCGGAACGCGTAAACGGTCGGAATGGACTGCAAGCGCAACTGCCCGGCGAGCGCCTGGTTCTCGTCGACGTTGATCTTCACCAGGCGCACCTTGCCGCCGTAGCTGCGCACCACCTTCTCTATGGTCGGCGTCAGCTGGCGGCAGGGCCCGCACCACGGCGCCCAGAAATCCACCACCACCAGTGCCGACTTCGATGCCTCGATCACGTCCTTGGCGAAGCTTGCGGTGCTGGCGTCCTTGACCACGTCGGCGCCGCCCGCGCCTGCCGGTTTCATATCCATCTTGACGTATCCTCCTCGGGCCCCTCGGGGCTCATGTGATGCGGGGCCACGGCAGCGGCAAGGCCGGTCTGCTGCGGCGGGTTGTCGGCGGGCGGATCAATCTCCCTGTTGCGCCACCGATTCACGTCGCGCGTGGAAGGACGCGCGACGATCGGGGCGCGGCGCACACTGGCCGGCGCCGTTCAGGCGCCTTCGAGATCGGCAATGCGCGGCTCGTGTCCGGTGGCGCGAATGAACCGCAAAAGGTCGTCGCGTGCAATGTTGGTCGTCGCCGTGTTGGTCATCGGATGACCGTTCACGCTGTCGTGGCGCAGCAGGCGCGCGTCGATGACCACGGTCACAATGCCGGCCGTATCGTTCATGATCGCGAAGGCATTGACCGAGCCCGGGGTGACGCCGAGCACCTCGAGCAGCAACGGCGGCTTGCCGAAGCTGAAGCGGCCGGCGCCAAGCCGCTGCGCCAGCGCCTTGAGATCGACGCGCGTGTCGCTTTCCGCGACCACCAGGAACAGCACGCCTTTGCTGTCCTTGAGGAACAGGTTCTTGGTGTGCCCGCCCGGAATGGTGCGCTCCAGTTCGTGGCTTTCAGCGACGGTGAACACCGGGGCATGCTCGACCGTTCGCGTGGCGATGCCGAGTTCCGCAAGGCGCGCGAACAACCGGGCGCGGGCCTCGGCCGCCATGGCGGCGTCGCTCCCCTGACCCTGCTCGATAGCCTCTCCGACGGCTGACTGGTCGATCATGCTGTTCCGATCCGCTCGGTCACCCCAGATCCCCGGTCGCTCCGACGGAGCCGCTTTCGGGGCGTTTCCCATCCGGCTGTAACGCGCCAGCGGCGGGGCGCGCAACGGCCGTAGAACGTCACCCGAACCGCGGAGAAGCCTTGCGGCTGCGTCGCCAAATGCCGACACGAAGGCGCTTGCAATCGAAAACGAGTTGCGCCATAAGACGGGGCCGTCGCCCACCGGGCGCCACGGATTTACCCTTTTGGAATGCGGGTGTAGCTCAGGGGTAGAGCACGACCTTGCCAAGGTCGGGGTCGAGGGTTCGAATCCCTTCGCCCGCTCCATCGGTCCGGCGCAAAGCCGGTTTCTTCCGATAACGCGACACGACTTCTGTCCCGCCCGGTTCGCCGGGCGTCGGACGGTCGTGTCATCTTGCGCCTCAGCCGGTCGCGGCGACCGCTGCCGGCCGGTCGGCCGCCTTCGCCAGCCGCTCGAGCAGCTCCGACGATACCGCGCGGATCGATTGTCCGACCAGCCCCGGATATTTGGCCATGTAGGAGCGATCCGGCGGCGTGAAGCGCGCCGCATCCTGCAACGGTCTCAGGAACGGCAGCGCCTGCACGAAGCAGTTGTTGTCCGGGTTGGCTTTCAGCCACGCCTCGTACTCGGCGTCGGCCGGCGCATGCAGGTCCTTCATGTTGATCAGCACGCCGATGTTGGCAGCGAAGCCCATTTCCGGATTGAGCGACTTGAAGCGGCGGAATATCTCGAGGCCGCACAGCGAAACGTAGTCCGGTTTGGTCGGCGACAGATGGAAATCAGCCTCGCGCAGCCACGCCTCGGTGAGCACCGAGAGGCCCGGCGGACAATCGATCAGCACCACATCGAAGACGTTACGAACCTCGGCGAGCAATGCCCGCACCACGTGGCGCAACCGCGCATGCTGGCTCTCGCGCGAAACCTCACGCTCGAACAGCGTCAGTTGCATGTCGCTCGGAATGACGAAAATGCTGCGCGCGTCGTCGACGTCCGATACGTCGCGGACGACATAATCGGTCCAGGCCGGTGTGCCTTCCTGCAGTACGCTCGCGACCAGGTAATCGACCAGCGTAGCGCTGTCGGTCTGCAGCTTGTGCAGGCTGGCGACCGACATCAGCATGCTCGACACGCTGGCCTGCGCGTCACTGTCGATGACCAGCACGGACTTGCCGTGGCAGGCCGACAGGGTCTCGGCCAGTGCCATTACCAGCGTCGACTTGCCGACGCCGCCCTTGGTGTTCATCACCGCCACGGTATTGCGCATCGTGGCACCGCCCCGTCCCGCTCTGGCGCCCGCCGGCCATCCCGGCTGCGGACGCGCACTCCCACCCGACTGCGAGGCGAACCAGACAAACCCGGCCAAAGCGAGGCCATGCCCGTTCCGCGCGTCGGCATCGTGCGTCCCGACAGCCGACGGGGCACCCGCAACTGCAGGTGCCCCGTCAGGAGTTCGATGCTACCCGGCCGCGACCTGCTTGTCAGCCACGACCAGCAACGCGCGCTGACAAAGGTGCCGATCAGCGGTGATGGAACAGTCCGTGGCCTTCCGAGCGGCGCCACGCATAACCACCCTCGCGCACCAGCACGCTGCGGCGCTCGACGCCGACCACCGGCGGATGCTCGATGATGTGACGCTCCGGCGCGCGCAGCATCACCGGCCGCTGCACGATGGTGGTGATGGCCGGCTGATGCACCAGACGCGAGCGGCCATCGCGGACGAGTACACGTTCGGCGACGTGGCGATAGACGGCGGGCGAGACGACCGCGACGCGGCGGGCCGGTGCGGCGACGACCTGGCGCTCGACGAGCCGGGTGACCGCAGGGGTGCGGACCTTGCACATGCGCTCGCGACCGAACAGGCCGCGGCGGTGCTCCCAGCGGTAGCCGCCTTGCGCAACGACAACGCGCTCGCGCACCGTCTGCACGACCGCCGGCACCTTCTCGTAATGAACGCGCGCGGGCTCGACCATCACCTTGCGCACATGCGTGCCGTAGATCGCCGGTTCGCGCACGCGATATGTCTGCGAGGGTGCCACCGTGACGCGCTCGTTGCGCGTGCCGTAGACGGCCGGGGTTTGCAGGACCTCGCGGTACGCGGGGCGGACGACGACCGGGGTCGAGACGCTGCGATACACGGACGGCGTGCGAACCTTCTCGTAGCAGGAGACGGCATGGCCGCCGCAGCCATGGCCGAAAGCGCTGGCGGACGCGGCGAACGCCGTCAGCGAGGCGAGCGCCACGGCGGGCGCAGCGAGCTTACGCAACTTCATGCTTCAGATGCTCCGGGATGAGTGCCGCTGCGCGTTCGAGCGGCCGCGTTGAAAGAGAGCGTCTGTGCGACGATCCCCGCTGCGAAAAAAATACCGGAACGAGCAGCTTCGCCGAAGCAAAGCCGGGTTAACAGGTAAACATCGGCCTGCGGCCGATCATAAGACTGAGCATAATCGCAGCGAGCCGCAGGCAGCGCTCACGCTATGATAATCCGAGCATCGCGAGGACATGAATTGTCGGCGCAAGACATCCTAAGGGCGCAGTTTGTCGCATGCGCGACGGGGCCGACCGGCTTCTGCTGCTCGCAGTAGTGGCGGAACTCACAGATCGGCGGCGAGCGGGCCGAGGCCGGCGAGAACCTCGCGATAAACCTCCGCCTTGAACGGCACCACGAGGTCCATCAGCTCGGATCGCTTCGCCCACCGCCAGGCGTCGAACTCGATTTCGTGGTCGGGTGGCGAGATGTCGATCTCGCTGTCGTCGCCGAGAAAGCGCACCGCGAACCACTTCTGCTTCTGCCCGCGATAGCGTCCGCCCCACTTCTTGCCGAGCAGTTCCTTCGGCAGGTCGTAGTAGAGCCAGTCGGGATGCTCGGCCACGATCTCGATGGAGCGGATGCGCGTCTCCTCGTAAAGCTCGCGGCGCGCGGCGGCGGCGGGGTCCTCACCCTTGTCGATGCCGCCCTGCGGCATCTGCCACCACGTGCCCGGGCCTTCGACGATGTGCTGCTTGGCGTCGGAGCGCTGCCCGAGCCAGATCAGGCCGTCGCGATTCAGAACCATGATGCCGACGCACGGCCGGTATTCGAGCTTGCTGACGTCGATCTTGCTCATGGTGCGCTCCTCGGCTCGCTTCCGCCGCTTCATAACGGAAGCGGACGACATGAAAAAGGGCGCCTCGCGGGAGACGCCCTTTTCGTTTCGATCGGAAGCAGTGACGAAGGCTTCAGTTCGCCTTCTTCTCCGGCGCGGGCGTCGGCTCGGGGCTCTTGGTCGCCTCGACCGGGGCCGCGGCGATCTTGCCGCGCAGGAAGTTCAGCGCGTACTGGAGCTGGGTGTCCTTCTCGGGCTCCTTCGGCACGTAGGCCGACGAGCCGGACTTGTCCTCCTGCTCCTTGTCGTTCTTCAGGTGGCCGCGCAGGCTCGACTCGCCGCGCACCTTGGTCTGCGCCGCCTTCGCCTTCATCTCCTCCGGCAGCTCCTGCTCGACGATGATGTCGGGATCGATGCCCTTGGCCTGGATCGAGCGGTTCGACGGCGTGTAGTAGCGTGCCGTCGTCAGGCGGATGGCGCCGTTGGCGTTCAACGGGATGATGGTCTGCACCGAGCCCTTGCCGAACGAGCGCGTGCCGATGACGGTGGCGCGCTTGTGGTCCTGCAGGGCGCCGGCGACGATTTCAGACGCCGAGGCCGAGCCGCCGTTGATGAGCACGACGACCTTCTTGCCCTTGGCGACGTCACCCGGGCGGGCCTGGCTGCGCTGGGTTTCCTCGTTGTTGCGGCCCTTCGTCAGAACGATGGCGCCGCGCTCGAGGAAGTCGTCCGACACCGAGATCGCCTGATCGAGCAGGCCGCCCGGGTTGTTGCGCAGGTCGATGATGTAGCCCTTGAGGTCGCCACCGATCTCCTTCTCGAGGTTCTCGATCGCCTTCACCGTGTTGGTGTGCGTCTGCTCGTTGAAGGTCGTCACCTTGACATAGGCGACGTCACCCTCGCGGCGCGCCTTGACGGCGTTGATGCGAATGATGTCGCGCGTAACCTTCACGTCGAACGGGTCCTCGGTGCCCTTGCGCACGACGGTCAGCGTGATCGGCGTGTTGACGGGCCCGCGCATCTTCTCGACCGCCTGCTCGAGCGTCAGGCCGACGATCTGCTCGTTGTCGAGATGTGTGATGAGGTCGTTCGCCTGCAGGCCGGCCTTGGCGGCCGGCGTGTCGTCGATCGGCGACACCACCTTGACGACGCCGTTCTCCATCGTCACCTCGATGCCGAGACCGCCGAACTCGCCGCGTGTCTGCACCTGCATGTCGCGGAAGTGCTTCGGGCTGAGGTAAGCGGAATGCGGGTCGAGCGACGTCAGCATGCCGTTGATGGCGCTCTCGATGAGCTGCGTGTCGTCGGGTTTCTCGACGTAATCGGAGCGCACGCGCTCCAGCACGTCGCCGAACAGGTCCAGCTGACGATAGAGGTCGGAGTTCGCCGACGTCGCCGAGTGCGTCTGGGTGATGCTGGCGACGGTGGCGACGCCGGCCATGCCGGTCATCAGCAGGAATGTCCAGAATGCGAAGTCGGTCTTGCGCATCATTCTTGCACCTTCTCAGGACCGCTGGCCCACCACGGGCTCGGGTCGATGGGACGTCCGTCCTTGCGCAGCTCTACGTAAAGAACGGGAGTGTTGGTTTCACTCTTGGTCTCGCGAAGGAGACCGCCTCCTGGAGTCGTCGCGCCGCTCATGGTGCCGACGGGCTCCGCCGCCAGCACGAATTGTCCAGGCTCGACGTCGATACGTGACAGGCCAGCCAATAGAAGAAGATAGCCGCCGCCCGCATTGATTATCAAGAGTTGACCGAAGCTGCGGAATTCGCCCGCATAAATCACCCAGCCGTCGCACGGGGCGGTGATCTGGGCGCCGGAGCGTGTCTCGATCACCACGCCCTTCGAGGGATGGCCATATTTTGTCTTCTCGCCGAAATTGAGGACGCGCTGGCCGCTGGCCGGCAGCGGCAGCTTTCAGCGCGCCTGATGGAACGGGATGGCGGGCTTGATGCGGCCGGTGTCGGCGCGCATGCCGCTGCCGGGCCTCAGCTCCACGATCTCGCCGGGTTTCGGCACAGTGATGGCGGCGACCTTGGTCGGCGGGGCGGGCGGCCGGGCAGCATCCGATGGCGGCGCCACACCTGGTTGTCCGCCGACGGATTCGGGCGTGACGACGATCGGCCCGCTCGGCGTTGCTGCCGCTGCGGGTGGCGAGGCCGGCGCCGGACCGCTGGCGGCCGGTGTCGCTGCTGCAACTTCGGCGGCTTCGGCGGCGCGCGCCTCCTTGTCGTAGGCACCGAGCCCGGTGTTCTGGTTCACCGCCAGATCAACGCGGGCGATGAGTTCGTTCAGGTCGTTGACGCTCTTCGAGATGTCGGCGGTGGCGCGGCGGACATCGGCCAGCTCCGCCTTGCGCTGGGCGAGCGACTGCTTGCGCTCTTCCATCAGCCCGGCGAGCTTGGTCTGCGCATCGGCGAGACGATCGGTCTCGGCCTTGAGGCGCTGGCTCTCGTTGCGGATGTCGTCCATCACCCGCACCAGCTCCTGCAGCCGCGTCGACAGCTGCAGCGCCTGGCCGCGCAGCTCGGGGAAGGCGGCGGCGAGCAGCATGGCGCTGCGCACTATCTCCAGCGCGTCGGAGCGTTGCGTGATCATCACGGGCGGCGGATTGCGGCCCATGCGCTGCAGCGCGCCGAGCAGCTTGGAAATCTGACCGTGGCGGGTGTCGAGCGAGCCGCGCACGAGCTTTTCCTGCGCCTCGAGTTCGCCGAGCCGCGCCTCGATGCCGGTCAGCTTGCTTTCGCTCTTCTGGATCAGCGCCGCCGTTTCGAGCAGCCGCGCGTTGATGCGCTCGCGCTCGGCATCGATGTCGGTGACATCCTTCGAGAGGGCATTCTCGCGATCCTTCTTCGACAGCAGCTCCTGCTGCTGGGCCTCGAGCTTGCGGCGGATGGCGTCGGGTTCACGCTCTTGAGCGAGCACCGCAACGGGCGCCAGCGACACCGAGCCGGCCAGGGCGACCGCGAGCGCCAGCGACACGCCGGCGGCGCGGCCCGACGACCGCGCGCTGTCGTGCCCGGCTGGACGTTTCGCAACTGCCGCTCGCCGGCCCAATCCTGAAAATCCTCGTTCACGCCGCCGATCGCGGCCGGGGCATTCCCGCGCCACGTCTGCACAAGACACTGATTCGCGGAAATTACGGCAAATCTGGTCCATGGCACGTTAAACTTCGTTAGGGGAGCAGCCTTAACGGCGCCGGGTGCTCCTGCGGCGAACGACCGCTGTCCACGGGCGCCTGCCACCTCGCGATTGCCGTGCACGATATGTAAGTTCAGCACCCGCTCCGGTTTCAGCTTTGGACGTCCGGGTTCCGGCTGTCTCTGCCCCGATCGCCGCGCGCATCTCACGTCACCGAAGGAATTGCGACACCATGGATGTCGGCCTCTATTATCTGTCTACGATCGCGGTGTTCGCCGTGCTCGCGGTGCTCGTCATGGGTTTGTGGAACCTGTCGCGCAATCGCAGCGCCAATCTCAGCCAGAAGCTCATGCGCTGGCGTGTCGGCCTGCAGTTGCTCGCCATTGTACTCATCATCGTCTATCTGCTGGTCCTGAAGCGGTGAGCCTCGTCCCATGGTCAAGCTGAACAAGATTTACACGCGCACAGGTGACAAGGGTACGACCGGGCTCGGAACCGGCGAGCGCGTCGCCAAGCACGCCTTGCGCATCGCCGCCTATGGCACCGTCGACGAGGCCAATGCCACCATCGGCGTCGCCCGCCTGCATATCCCGGCGGACTTCGCGCGCGTCGACCAGATGCTGCTCAGGATCCAGAACGACATGTTCGACCTCGGCGCCGATCTGTGCGTGCCGGATCGCGGCGAGACGCTGCCGTACGAGCCGCTGCGCATCGCCGCGGCGCAGGTGACGCGCCTCGAGGCCGAGATCGACGAACTCAATGCCGAGCTGGAGCCGCTGCGCTCGTTCGTGCTGCCGGGCGGCACGCCGGCGGCGGCGCACCTGCACATCGCCCGCACGGTGACGCGCCGAGCCGAACGGTTGATCTCGGAGCTGGCCGCCGATTCGTCCGAGCCGGTCAGCGAGCCGGCGCTGCAGTTCGTCAACCGTCTGTCGGACTTCCTGTTCGTCGCCGGCCGCTACGTCAACGACCGGGGCCGTGGCGACGTTCTCTGGGTGCCGGGCCAGAACCGCTGAGCGCTGAGCTGCTGACTGACTGTTGCCGGAGGCCGCCGGTGTCATGATAGGGTTGCGGTCGCGCCTGCGACGCGGGCAACGCTATCCCTGTACCGGAGGACGTGCGCCCCGTGTTCGTGCCGCTGCAAGACGACAATCCGCTGAAGCGGATCAAATACCAGTACGTCAACGTCAGCCTCATAGTCGCCAACGTCGTCGTCTTCCTGCTGTCGCTCGCCGGCAGCACGGACCACGTCGTGGCGAGCTTTGCCGTGATCCCGGGAGAGCTGTTCGGCTTCTCGGCGGGCGGCTTTCCGCAGAGCGTGCAGATCCCGGAACGGCTGACGCTGCTGACCTACATGTTCTTCCATGGCGACATCATCCACATCGGCGGCAACATGCTGTTCCTGTGGGTGTTCGGCGACAACGTCGAGGACGCCATGGGCCACGCCCGCTACCTCGTCTTCTATCTGCTCTGCGGCCTGCTTGCCGGACTCGCCCATGCGGTGATCGCACCAGGCTCCGAGGTGCCGCTGATCGGCGCCAGTGGCGCCGTCGCCGGCGTCATTTCCGCCTACCTCATGTTGCATCCCCGAGTTCGCGTATGGGTGCTCGTGTTCAAGGTATTCCCGATGCAGATCAGCGCGGCGATCGTGCTCGGGCTGTGGATCGTCACGCAGATCGTCATGGTGCTGATGCCTCAATCGGCGCAGGAGCCGGGAGCCGTCGCCTGGTGGGCGCACATCGGCGGACTGGTCGCCGGAGCCGTGCTGGTGCCGTTCTTCAAGCGCCGGGACGTCCCGCTGTTCGATCGCGGGCTCCGCATCGCCCGAAGGTAAAAAGTGTTGTTCGTCATCGAGTTGAGACGTTGCCGGACGTATGCGCCGGAACGACAGTGGTAAACCCGGCTCACGCCGAAGGGTTCCATTGACTCCGGCAAAAGCCGCACATAGGCTCCCGTTTCGCATGTGCGAAGACCGGTACGCCCGGAGGAATCCGGGGTGTGCGGGTGGGCGCGCAAGCCTTTCCGGCATTGCCATCGCGGCGCACAATGGCCGCTCCCCTTCCGGGTGAGGCAAAGTCGAGGCCGGGTCAGGGCGGTCCGGCCGGAAGCACCATAATTCGCGGATTGCGTCGGCATGACGACGCTTCCGGATGCCGACAAGAGCAAACGTCTTCGGGGATCGCAGGACACATGAAGATACTGGTGCCGGTGAAGCGGGTGGTGGACTACAACGTCAAGATCCGCGTCAAGGCCGACGGCTCAGGCATCGAGCTGGCCAACGTCAAGATGTCGATGAACCCCTTCGACGAGATTGCCGTCGAGGAAGCGGTGCGCCTCAAGGAAAAGGGTGTCGCCACCGAGGTCTTGGTCGTCTCCATCGGCCCGGCGAAGGCGCAGGATACCATTCGCACCGCGCAGGCCATCGGCGCTGATCGCGGCATCCTGGTCGAAACGCCCGAGAGTGCGACTGTCGAGCCGCTCGCCGTCGCCAAGATCCTCAAGGCGATCGTCGCCGCCGAGCAGCCGTCGATGGTGATCCTCGGCAAGCAGGCGATCGACGACGACAGCAATCAGGTCGGCCAGATGCTCGCCGCTCTGCTCGGCTGGGGCCAGGGCACCTTCGCCTCCAAGGTGGCCGTCGCCGACGGCTCGGTCGCCGTGACGCGTGAGGTCGACGGCGGCCTCGAGACGGTGTCGCTGAAGCTGCCGGCCATCGTCACCACGGACCTGCGTCTCAACGAGCCGCGCTACCCGTCACTGCCGAACATCATGAAGGCGAAGAAGAAGCCGCTCGATACGAAGAAGCCCGAGGATTACGGCGTCGACATCACTCCGCGCCTCGAGGTGCTCGGCACCGTCGAGCCCGCCAAGCGCCAGGCCGGCATCAAGGTCGGCAGCGTGGCCGAGCTGGTGGCGAAGCTCAAGAGCGAAGCAGGGGTGCTCTGATGACGATTCTGGTTCTCGCCGAGCATGACAACGCGTCGCTCAATGCAGCGACCGGAAAGGCACTCACCGCTGCGAAAGCGATCGGTGGCGACATTCACGTTCTCGTTGCGGGCAGCGGCTGCAAGCCGGCCGCCGACGCCGCGGCCAGGCTCGACGGCGTCGCCAAGGTGCTTGTCGCCGACGCGCCGCATTTCGGCAACGCCCTCGCCGAGGAAGTCGCGCCGCTGATCGTGTCGCTGATGGGCGGGTACGACGCGGTGCTCGCGCCCGCTACGGCAGATCGGAAGAGCACACGTCTGAACTCCAGTCACTTAGGCATCTCGT
>CALFEM010000586.1 GCA_937950105.1 uncultured Alphaproteobacteria bacterium
AGGCTTGCTCGCCAGCATGTAGACGAAATAGGTCTGCATGAGTGCGCTCCATCAGACTTGGAGCATGCTGCACGATGGATCGCGGGGACAAGCCCCGCGATGACACTTGCGATGGGGGTGACGGCAGCAATTGGCCCATCGCGTCGGTGGCGGAATGGCGGCTGTCGGAGCGGGGCGGTCATTCGCCAGCCAGAACGGTAGCGCGATATGAGGTTCGGGCCTCCCACAGCCCATCGAGCGCGAAGGTTTGCGTTTCGAACGGCGGTGCGGTGACGGTATCGGAATCCTTGAAGCGGCGAGGAACAGCGTCGAGCCGTTTCACGATGCAGGCGAGCCCTTCCCCAGGGCGACGAGGCGGGGGCGGATGTCGGCGACGCTGGCGAGAGGCGGGTCGAACCAGAGGCGGGTGAACTCGTCGCCGCGAACGAGGTCGAGGCCTTCGGGATCGATGCCGGCGAGACGCCAGCCGGTGCCATCGCTGCCGGCCGCTGCGGCGTAGCGATCGACCGCGCCGGCGTGGTCCGCGTTCATGTGCTCGACGACGCCGGGCTCGATCGCCGCCCACTCGTCGATCGCCACGTCCGCGATGACGAGATCGCGCGGTTCGGGTGCGAAGGCGCGTCCGAAGCCGCCGTTGAAAGAGGCCTTCCTCGTGTCGAACCGCCAGTACGAGAAGTCCGGCAGGTCCTGATACAGCTTGCTCTTGGAGTTGTGTGAGCGGTAGCGCGCGCGGAACGCGTCGCGCATCGGTCCGGGTTCCAGCATCTCGGCTTCGCCGATCAGCGTCACGCGCGGATGCGCCAGCGGATCGCCCTTGCCGGGTTCGCCGACGAGCAGCGAGCAGCGCTTGTCGCTCATCAGGTTCTGCTGGTGCGCGGCGAGCGCCGAGATGAAGAAGCCGGGAGCGCCGTCGGTGAAGGTGGCGATGGCGATGCGGCTGACCGACGGCGCGCCGGTCGCAGCATCGAGCGTGCCGAGAGCTGCGTACCGAGCCGTGCGGAGGATGTGCTTCAACTGCCGGCGAACAGGATCGTCCACGGTCTGGAGAATGTCGCGCTTCTTTTCGGTCATGTGTCTCGCCTTGGTCGTCGATCGTCGGCGCCGGTGCGCCGCCCCCGGTTCTACGCCACTGAGGCGGCGTGCGCAGCAAGTCCACGCGCGGCGCCGGCCGATTATGTACGCTGTCAGATAGAATGACCGCGCGAGAACAGCTTCGACCAAAGCGCCGGTTGCAATCGCAGCACGCAGGTGCAATATGGAATTGTGCACTGCATTATAGTCCGGCGCGAATGACGGCGGTGCGAAGTCTCCCGGTCCCAGACCCTTGCGCCCGTCGAGCATGCTCGCATGCGCATATTCGCGAGTTGAACCACCCGACCGGGTTGGTTTGACCTACCCTTCCAGCAAAAACCTGTCCTGCCGGGTGGATTTCCTCCCACCCGTCGAGCGTGCACGTTTGCGCGTCCGGGTGTTGTGACGCGAGGCCCTTCCGAACGATTGTCTCCGCGGTTGCCGGGCGAACCGGAGCACGAGGAGATGACGGAGAGGCAAGGCGCCGGGCGCGCCGCTCACTCCGGTCTGTAAGCCCTCGCAAAGCTCCCCCGCATCGGCGTCCCAGAGACAAACGCGCCGCTACGCTGGAGGAGACACACGCAATGCTGGTTCAACCGCACCTTTTCATCCCCGGCCCGACCAACATCCCCGAGGCCGTGCGCATGGCCATGAACCTGCCGATGGAGGATATGCGGTCGCCGGAGTTCCCGAAGTTCACGCTGCCGATCTTCGAGGACCTGAAGAAGGTCTTCAAAATGAAGGATGGCCGCGTATTCATTTTCCCGTCGTCCGGAACCGGCGCGTGGGAATCGGCGATGCAGAACACGCTCGCCGTCGGTGACACGGTGCTGATGAGCCGCTTCGGCCAGTTCTCGCTGCTGTGGGTCGACATGGCAGAGCGCATGGGCCTCAAGGTCATCCTCTGCGACGAGGAGTGGGGTACCGGCGTTCCGGTCGAGAAGTACGCCGACATCCTGGCGAAGGACAAGGCGCACGAGATCAAGGCCGTGTTCGCCACGCAGAACGAGACCGCGACCGGCGTCACCAGCGACATCGCCGGCGTGAGGAAGGCGCTCGACGATGCCAGGCACCCGGCGCTGCTGATGGTCGACGGCGTGTCGTCGGTCGGCTCCATCGACATGCGCATGGGCGAGTGGGGCGTCGACTGCTGCGTCTCGGGCTCGCAGAAGGGCTTCATGCTGCCGACCGGCCTCGGCATCCTCGCCGTCAGCCAGAAGGCCCTCGACGTCAACAAGAACTCGAACGGGCGCATGCACCGCACGTTCTTCTCGTTCGAGGACATGATCAAGACGAACGACCTCGGCTACTTCCCCTACACGCCGGCGACGCAGCTCATCCGCGGCCTGCGCGCGTCGCTCGATCTGATCGCCGCCGAAGGTCTCGAGAACATCTTCGCCCGTCACACGCGCCTCGCGCAGGGTGTGCGCGCCGCTGTCGATGCCTGGGGCCTGAAGCTCTGCGCCAAGGAGCCGAAGTGGCACTCCGATACGGTCAGCGCGATCCTCGTGCCGGAAGGCATCGATAGCGCCAACGTCGTGAAGACGGCGTACTACCGATACAACACGTCGCTCGGCGTCGGCTTGAACAAGGTCGCCGGCAAGGTGTTCCGCATCGGCCATCTCGGTGCGCTCGACGAGGTGATGATCGGCGGCGTGCTGTTCGCGGTCGAGATGGCGTTGCTCGACAACGGCGTCAACATCAAGGCCGGCTCCGGCACCGGAGCGGCGGCCGAGCACTTCCGGAAAACAACCACGAAGTCCGCGACAAGCGTGACCACCACGGCCCCCAAGAAGGCCGCTTGAGCCTTGCGGGCGGCGCCCCGACGCCGCCCGCAATTCTCTCCCGCGACAGCGACACGCCGATGGTGCAGTGTCGCCGTGCGCCGCGGCTCGCGGTTGCACTCTCCTCGCACTGCCGGCAACGACCGGCTCCGGAAACGCACAGGTACAGAACAATGAGCTACACCCTCTACCCCGTCCGCAAGCAGCGTCTGCAGCGCTCCTATCTCGCGGTGCCCGGCTCCAACCCGACCA
>CALFEM010000587.1 GCA_937950105.1 uncultured Alphaproteobacteria bacterium
CATACGAGTTGCCTAAGTGACTGGAGTTCAGACGTGTGCTCTTCCGATCTTGATCTCCCGTGGAGTGGGCGTTCCATCTGATCGGATAGCCCCCTCCACGGGAGATCAGCGCGCCCATGGCGCCATCCGACAGCCCCGACGACAGACGCGGAAGGAAGCCCGGGGACGGCAGCAGCAGCCCCGCGCGAGACCGGCTGCGCGCCATCGGCCTCATGCTGCTTGCCCTCTGCTTTTTCACTTGCCTCGACACCGTCGGCAAGGTGCTCGGCGCCGAGCGCGGCGTGCCGATCGCCCAGCTGTCGTGGATGCGCTTCGTCGTGCAGTTCACCCTGCTGCTGCTGCTGGTGCCGGCGTTCGGCCTGTTGAGCGTCGAAAAGCTGTTCACGACGAAGCGCTTTTCGCAGCAGCTGGTTCGCTCGACGCTGATGGCGGCGACCACCGTGTTTAACTTCCTCGCGTTGAAGACGCTGCGTCTCGACCAGACCATTACGGTCGTGTTTCTGGCGCCGCTGGTGGTGGCGCTGCTGGCCGGGCCGCTGCTCGGCGAATGGGTCGGCTGGCGGAGGTTTCTCGCCATCCTCGTCGGTTTCGCCGGCATCCTGATCGCCGTCCGCCCGGGCGTCGGCGGCATACCGATCGGCATCGTCTATTCGTTCGCCGGCATGCTCGCCTATGCGTTCTTCATGCTGCAGACGCGCCACCTCGCCGCCTACGATCCGCCGCTCGTCACGCTGTTCTATTCGATGTTCGTCGGCACCCTGTTCGGCGCGCCGCTCGCCTGGCTCGACTGGGCGTGGCCGGCCGAATGGAGCACCTGGATCATGATGCTGTCGCTCGGCATTCTCGGCGGCATCGGCCACTACCTGTTCATTCTCGCGTATGGCCTCGCGCCGGCGTCGGCGATCGCGCCGTTCCTCTATGCGCAGTTCCTGATGATGTCGGGCTCGGGCTATCTCGTGTTCGGCCACCTGCCGGACCTGTGGACGTTGGTCGGCGCCGCCATCATCACCGCCTCCGGCATCTACCTCGTGCACCGCGAGCGTGTGACGAAGGGGCGTGAGTAGGAGCGCCCGACGCGGACTGCCTTGCACCAGACGGGCTTTGGCCTCACGCGTTCTTACGCCCGATCCGCGCGAGCGTCGCCTCGGCCCACGTCTCGAAACGCCCTTCGGCGATCGCCGCGCGCATGGCGCCCATCAGTTGCTGGTAGAAGGCCGTGTTGCTCCACGACAGCAGCATGGCGCCGAGATACTCGTTCGAGCGGATGAGATGATGCAGGTAGGCGCGGGAATAGTCGCGCGCCGCCGGGCAATCGCTTTGCGCGTCGAGCGGTGACAGGTCCTCGGCGTGCTTGGCATTGCGGATGTTGACCCGCCCGTTCCAGGTGAAGGCGAGGCCGTGGCGGCCGTTGCGGGTCGGCATGACGCAATCGAACATGTCGATACCCCTCCTGACACTTTCGATCAGGTCTTCCGGCGTGCCGACACCCATGAGGTAGCGCGGTTTCGTCTCGGGCAGGAACGGCAGCGTCGCTTCCAGTGTCGCCAGCATCGCCGGCTGGCCTTCGCCGACCGCGAGCCCGCCGACCGCGTAGCCGGG
Organism: uncultured Alphaproteobacteria bacterium; assembly: GCA_937950105.1. Lineage (GTDB taxonomy): Bacteria > Pseudomonadota > Alphaproteobacteria > Rhizobiales > Hyphomicrobiaceae > JAEUMD01. Next base: position 1,600 of record CALFEM010000587.1, read on the forward strand.
GAAATCCATGGCGACCAGTGCTTCGGCCGAGGCGCGGCGCAGGGCAGCATCGATGCCGCCCTGCACGATGGCGAACAGCGCCTGTCCGTCGCCGGCGATGCCCCGCGCCTTCTGCGCCTCGAACGCGCGCTTCGACCGCTCCGCCCAGCGCAGCGAAAGTTGCATCGCCCGTTCGATCTCGCGCCGCTCGGCCGGCAGCTCGATGCACTCGTCCATCTGCATCTGGATGTCCGACCCGATCAGGCACTGGATCTCGATCGAGCGCTCGGGCGACAGCAGATGCTTCGAGCCGTCGATGTGCGACTGGAAGGCAGCGCCCTCCTCGGTGACCTTGCGGATTTTCGACAGGCTCATGACCTGGAAGCCGCCACTGTCGGTCAGGATCGGGCCGGCCCAGCGCATCAGGCCGTGCAGTCCGCCGAGGCGGTAGATGCGCTCGGCGCCGGGCCGGAGCATCAGGTGATACGTGTTGGCGAGGATGATATCGGCCCCGGCGGCGCGCACCTGTTCGGGGTATAGCGCCTTGACCGTCGCAACCGTACCGACGGGCATGAACGCGGGCGTGCGAATGACGCCGCGCGGCGTCGTGATCGCGCCGAGGCGCGCCAACCCGTCCGTGCGCGAGAGGGCGAAGCGGAAATCTCGCGGGTGTGTCATGGGCTCACTAGGCCTTGTACTCAATTTTCAGTTGGCATGGGACTCGAACAGTGATTCAAGC
>CALFEM010000588.1 GCA_937950105.1 uncultured Alphaproteobacteria bacterium
CGGCCCGATCAAGACGCTGGCCGCCTCCGGCATCGGCGACTTCCGCTACATCCTGCGCTGGAACGAGTACAATTCGCCGCTGCGCCGGACGGTCACCATCGAGGATGTCGGCGGCGCCGGCGTCTACCTGCTGTCGGACCTGTCGCGCGGCGTCACGGGTGAGATCCACCACGTCGATTCCGGCTACCACGTGCAGGGCATGAAGAACGAGGATGCGCCCGACATCTCGGTGGTGAAGGGCGACGCCGGTTGAGCGCCATGGCGCCAGCCTCGCCTGTCTTACCGCCCGACATCACGCTCTACTTCGTCCGTCACGGCGAAACCGACTGGAATGCCACCCGCCGCTACCAGGGGCAGGCGGACATACCTCTCAACGACGTCGGCCGCGCGCAGGCCCGCCGCAACGGCGAGGCCCTGCGTGGGCTGCTGCCGGCCATCGCCGCCGCCGATTTCGTCGCGAGCCCGCTCGGCAGGACGCAGGACACCATGCGCATCCTGCGCGGCGCTCTCGATCTCGCGCCGGACGGCTTCCGCACCGATCCGCGCCTCGTCGAACTGCATTACGGCCACTGGCAGGGGCAGTTGCTGAGCGACCTTCCGCGCCTCGATCCCGCGGGCGTCGCCGGGCGGCAAGCCGATCCCTTCCACTGGCGCCCAGAGGGCGGCGAGAACTACGCCGATCTCACCCGCCGCCTCACCGGCTGGCTCGAGACGGTCACACGCGACAGCGTCGTCGTCTCGCACGGTGGCGTCAGCCGCGCGCTCCGCTGCATGCTGGTCGAGGGCGTGTGCGAGGCCGACGTGCCGTCGCTCGAGGTGCCGCAGGATCGCGTCCTCGTCATCAGGGGCGGCACCATGGACTGGCTGTAACGGCGAGCCGGCGGGAACCCTACTCCGCCGTTGTCGCCTGTCCGCCCTGCTCCTGCGCCGTAATCGTCACACTGGACCTGGCCGCCTGATCCGCCGCGAGATGGATGGCCGCAAGCGCGGCATCACGACGTGACGGATCCGGCGCATCGTCAGGTGCCCGGCTCGGCTCGACGACATCGCCGGCGAGCAGGATTGCCTCGGGGAACGGCGGCGTCTCCGGCATCCTGCGGCGCACGGGGGCCACCACCGGCCCGCGCTGACTGACTTGAATTGCGGATGCGCCAACGGGCACCGCGCTGACGAGGGGTGACGGCGAACGGCGGCCGTCGGCCGTGACGGCGGCCAATGCCAGCAGCAGTACGGACGCGACAATCGCATAACGGCGGCGCACGCCGACCTCGCCTGGTTTCCGCCCCGCGCAGCCCCATCCCGCAGGGAAAATGATGATGCCGGAAAGTGGCGGACGATCGGCGCCACGGCAATCGCAAGGCGCATTCATGCTTACCGGGCACGGAGCGATACCGCGACGGCGCTGCTTTGGCGGCGCATGTCAGCTGGCAAAAAGAAAGAGCCGGGTTAGCGGCCCCCGGCTCTTCCTTGGTGCAAGTGAGGACGGCTCGAGACCGGTTGCTCAGACCGTTCGAGAGCGACCCTTGAGGACGCCGACGCAACTGGAACCGGCCCCTATGACCACGGCTGTGGCGCGTGCGTTTTGGCTAGTGCTACGCGCAAGGCAGCTACGTCCGCGAGTGTGGCGTGCCGATCAAAACACGGGAAGTCTCGCGAGCGAATCACAGTGGGGCTAGGGAGAGATAATCCGGACCGGAGCCCATGTCATCCGGCACGCGCACGAAACCTCGCTTGCGGTGGCCGGTACGCCCGCCTAAGAGTGATCCAGACCACACGCCGCGCCGCCCCGCGCGTATTTGGCGCATCCTGCGCCGCCCGAGCCCGGCAACGACTTGCATGTCACACAACAGTTTCGGCCATCTTTTCCGCATCACCACCTTCGGTGAGAGCCATGGACCAGCCATCGGCTGCGTCGTCGATGGCTGCCCGCCCGGCATCCCGCTCGAGGCCGCCGACATCCAGCACGACCTCGACCGCAGGAAGCCCGGCGGCTCGCGCTTCGTTACGCAAAGGAAGGAATCCGACACGGTCGAGATTCTCTCCGGCGTGTTTCCCGATGCGAGCGGCCGGCAAGTGACCACCGGCACGCCGGTCGCACTGCTCATTCGCAACGAGGACCAGCGCTCGAAGGACTACGGGGACATCAAGGACAAGTTCCGCCCCGGTCACGCCGACTTCACCTACATCGCCAAGTACGGTATTCGCGACTATCGCGGTGGCGGCCGCTCCTCGGCGCGCGAAACCGCGTCGCGCGTCGCCGCCGGCGCAATTGCGCGCAAGGTGCTCGCCAGTCTCCCGGGCCGCGGCATTTCCATCCGCGGCGCGCTGGTGCAGATGGGCCCGCACAAGGTCGATCGAACGCGGTGGGACTGGGATGCCGTCTCCGCCAATCCATTCTTCTGCCCCGATCCCGAGACGGCGCACGCCTGGGAGGCCTATCTCGACGGCATCCGCAAGTCCGGCTCCTCCATCGGCGCCATCGTCGAGGTGGTGGCCGAGGGCGTGCCGACCGGCTGGGGTGCGCCGATCTACGGCAAGCTCGACCAGGACATCGCCTCGGCGATGATGAGCATCAACGCCGTGAAGGCGGTCGAGATCGGCGCCGGCATGGCCGCCGCGGAACTGTCGGGGGAAGAAAACGCCGACGAGATCCGCACCGGCCCCGACGGCCGCCCGCTGTTTCTCTCCAACCATGCCGGCGGCATCCTCGGCGGCATCTCGACCGGGCAGGCGGTCGTGTGCCGCTTTGCCATCAAGCCGACCTCGTCGATCCTGACGCCGCGCCGGACCATCGACGAAGCCGGGCACGAGGTCGACATCGCCACGCGCGGCCGCCACGATCCGTGCGTCGGCATTCGCGCTGTTCCGGTCGGCGAAGCCATGATGGCGATCGTGCTCGCCGATCACATGCTGCGCCATCGCGCGCAGATCGGCGCACGCGCGTGAGCGGCGCCAGCGGCGATCTGTGCGGAGTGGCGGTCGCCGCCGGGGCTCCGCGCAGCCGCTTCCTCATCATCCGCAACCGGCGCGCCGGCACCGACAACCGCCGCCTCGTCGCCGCCGTCGTCGATGCGCTCGACGCGCGCGGTGCCAGCGCCGCCGTCATCGAGACCGAGCGGATCGAGGACCTGGACGGTGCCATCCGCGCCAACGACGGTATCGACGCCGTGGTCGCGGCCGGTGGCGACGGCACGCTCAGGGCCCTGGCGCGGGCTGCGATCTCGGCCCGCCTCGACAAGCCGCTCGGATTGCTGCCGGTCGGCACCGGCAACGTCATGGCCGCCGAACTCGGCCTGTCGCGCAAACCCGCCGCGCTGGCCGACACCCTCATGCACGGCGCCACCCTCGAGGTCCGCGTCGCCAGCGCCGACGGTGATCCGTTCCTCGCCATGTGCGGCGCCGGCTTCGACGGCGCCATCGTTCACCGGCTATCGCAGCGCCTGAAGCAGCGCATCGGCCGCGCCGCCTACGTCGGCCCGACCATCGCCGCGTTGAAGCAGCGCCCCGAACTGTTCGACGTCGAGGTCGACGGCCAGCCACACCGCGCGAGCTGGATGGTCGCCGCCAACGCCCGCCACTACGGCGGCACGTTCGTCATCGCGCCCGGGGCGGATCTGGCGAAGGGCGAGCTACAAGCGGTATTGATGAAGGCGACGACCCTGCCGCAGCGCATCGCCGAGCTGCTGGCCATCGCGCTCGGTCGCACCGATCGCTGCGCGACCATCACGACCATCCCTTGCCGCAGCATCCGCGTCCAAGCCGGCGCACCGGTCGCCATCGAGATCGACGGCGATGATGCCGGGGCCGTACTCCACCTCGAGATCCGGGCCGACGTGGCGCGTGTCGCGCTCATCGGCAACGCCGCGCGGCCGCCACTCGCGCGCTGAAGAAACGGCCCAAAGTCTTCCCGTCGAGCAAACAGAAAAGCCGGAGCACAGGGGCTCCGGCTTTCTCGATCCGATTGGGGGTCGGACCAAGCGCGATGATCGGGATCGCGCTGGATGTCGCGAGGCAGCGGGCAGGGCTCACGCGCCCTACCCGTCGTCATCAGGGCAGCGTGACCTTCGCCGAGAACACGAAGCGCTCGTCGCACAGCGAGGAAACGCCGCAGAAGTCGCCCGGGCCACCGTTCGAATCCCAGTAGCGGAAGTCGAGCGTGAACTTGTCGATGGCGAGCGCGAGGCCGGCATTCCAGTAGGTGTAGTCGAGCGTGTCGAAGGCGGAGTCGAGGAACTGCGTCGTACCGATCAAGGCCGAGATGGTCGGCGTGACCGGGCCGATGGCAGCGAACGTATAGCCGGCGGTACCCTCGAGGGTCAGCGTGTTGCCCGTCTCGAGCGTGTAGTCCGGCGACCAGAACATGGTGCCGCCGAGCGAGAAGTTGTTCCAGGTGCCGCTGACGCCACCCTTCAGCTCGACGTAGTCGAACTCGACGCCCGGATCGTTGGCGCCCGGATAGGCGTAGTAGATGACGCCGAGGTCGAACGTGAGCGGACCCCAGGTCGGCTTGATGCCGGCATAGAGATCGACCTCGACGTCGACGAGGTTGCCGCCGAAGTCGACGCCGGAAGCCCACACGCCCGCGTAGAACATGCCGCAGGTCGCATCGACACCGCCCTGAGCCGTCGGGTCTTCGAGGGTCTGGGTGATGCCACGGAAGACATAGTCGGACGTGCCGCCGATGTTCATCGAGAACGAGCAGCGGCGCGGCTCCTCGGCCGGAGCGTCCTTGACGGAGCCGCCGTCGCGGCGGCCGAACAGGTCACCGGCCGATGCCGGAGCGGCGACGGACACCAGCGCGGTTGCGGCCAGCGCAGCCGAGCAGAGAAGCGACTTCGTGAAGTTTGCCATGATCGTTGAAACCCCCAAATTTGGCCGCTCCCCCCACACAGAGGCCCGGCAATTCCGTGAGCCGCCATCTCCCGACCGCGCCTCGCTGACCCTAACGAAACTGCAATTGCGGCTTTGCAACAAGCGAATTGAGGCCGCATTCAAAGGCTTGCCAAGCAGCTGTAGCAGTCGCGCAACGATTGCTTTGTTTTGACCAAGAGCGCACCAAGTGCTGCCCAAATCCGCGCCACGACGAACGTCGAGTTTGCTGAAAAAGTCAGCGGTTTGACTCGCAAACAGGCAGATCGATCCGTTAACAACTGGTTACTTCAAGCCGGTGATCGGCCCGAGCACGACTCGACGTTCGCGCCCAGACGTTCCCGATTTGCGACCGGACGAATTCTCAGCCCTCGTCTGCCTGGTGGGATTGTGCTAACGGCCGCAAGATCCTTGGCCCATCGCCCTGCGGGCTTTTCCGAGAACCGACGAAGGCGCATGAGCAAGACAGCTTCCCGCGACCCCTCCGCCACGTCCCGCCCGCGCACGGTGCTCATCACCGGGGCGGCGCGGCGTATCGGCCGGGCCATCGCCCTCGACATGGGCCGGCGCGGCTGGCAGGTCGCGGTCCACTATCGCGGCTCCCGCGACGCGGCCGAGGAGCTCGCGACCGAGTTGCGCGATGCGGGCGGTGTCGCCGAGACCTTCGCCGCCGACCTCGCCAGGGCCGACGATGTCGATGCGCTGATCCCGGCGATCGTGAAGCGGCTCGGTGCCCCCTGCTGCCTCGTCAACAACGCGTCCGAGTTTCAGCTCGATACGCTGCAGACGCTGACCCGCGACAGCTGGCACCTGCACCTCGACACCAATCTCAAGACGCCGGTGTTCCTCGCACAGGCTCTCGCCGCGCATCTGGCGCCCGGCTGCGAGGGCAACATCATCAACATCATCGACCAGCGCGTCTGGAACCTGAAGCCGGACTTCTTCTCCTACACGATCTCGAAGGCAGGACTCTGGACGGCCACCCGCATGCTGGCGCAGGCGCTTGCACCACGCATCCGCGTCAACGCCATCGGTCCGGGCCCGGTCCTCAAGAGCATCCACCAGACGGATGCCGAATTCGCCGCCGAAGCGCAATCGACGCTGATGCAGCGCGGCGTCAGCACCGACGAGATCGCGCAGGCGGTGCGCTTCATCCTCGAGGCACCGGCAATGACCGGGCAGATGATCGTGCTCGACGGCGGCCAGCACCTGACCTGAGCGGCAACCTCACGCCGACCCCTCACATCGACGAAGGGATGAGGCTCGGCGCGCGATTGCGCGCGACTTCGCCGTCCAAACCGCATTCGACACAATTTCACCGCAACCGGCCCGCACTCGCGCCCCAAAGCTCCGCATGATGGGAGGCTGGCACGGGGGTGCCGCTTAACCGAGCGTTACCGTTAATCGTTTAACGATCAGCAACGTTTGTCTGGCGCTTCCCACCGGTGCCGGCGGCGGTTGATGGGTGATATCATGACGTTTTGCGTACGCTTTCTTGCCGTCTCTGCAATCGCGCTGGCTTGCGCCACCTCGGCTTCGGCGGCCGACCTTCCGGCGATCAAATCCGGCGGGGCCAACAAGGTTCCCGCCTGCGCCACACCCGGCCGGTTGATGGCCTTCGCGCAGTCACGCAACGGGGGACTTGCCGACAAGTTCGACGGCGTTGCGACCGAATACATGCGCCACGGCGAAGCGCTCGGCCTTCGCTGGGACTACGCCTTCTTCCAGATGATGGTCGAGACCGCGAACCTCAAGTTCATCGGCGACGTCAATGCGAAGCAGAACAACTTCGCCGGCCTCGGTGCCACTGGCGGCGGCGAGCCGGGCGAAAGCTTCAAGACCGTATCCGAGGGCGTCAAGGCGCACCTCCAGCACGTCCTCATGTACACCGGCGAGACGGTCGAAGATCCGGTCGCCGAGCGCACCCGCAAGGTGCAGGAGTGGGGCGTTCTCAAGAGCTTCCAGAAGGGCATCAAAGGTGCGATGACCTACGCGCATCTGACGCGCCAGTGGTCGCCCAAGGATCGCGGCTACTCGAAGGACATCGCCTCGGTCGCCGACAGCTTCTACGGCAAGTTCTGCAACGGCACAGATCCGCGTCCCGAGCTGGTGGCCGCAGCACGCGGCAAGAGCGGCGTGACCATCGACACCGCCGCCGCGATCGCGAAGGACAAGCCGGGCAAGGGCAAGGACGCGGCCAGGCGCGCGGTCGCCGAAGCCCGCGAAACTGGCGACAGCGAACGCAAGGGCCTTGGCGCAGCGTCGCTCGCCGCAACCGAGCCCGACGCCTCCAACGCCGCTGCCAGTGCCGCTCCCGCCGCCGCACCGGCCACCTACACGCTGCTCAACTCGAACGACTCCGCACCTGCCGACACGAAGCCGGCAGCCACCGCCAAGGCAACGGGCGGCGAAATCAAGACCGCCGCCGCCGCGGGCGCCGCAGCCCAGTCCGGCGCCGTGATGAACGACGCCGGCGACGTGGCCGCGAGCAAGGCGAAGGGCGCCTGCCGGGTCTGGCAGGCGAGCTACGGCGGCGAGAAGGCCGTCATCATCAAGGTGGTCGCCGAAGGCCAGACCAACTTCACCGTGCTCGACGTCAACGAAGGGCGCGAGCAGCGCGAGGTCGCCGCCTACATCGCCGCCTATGCACAGGACGGCTCCTCGGTCGGCGAGTACGCGAGCCCGACCAAGGCGCTCGCCAAGGCTTTCGAAATGTGCCCGGAAGGCTGAAACCTGCAAGACCGCGCGGCGCCCGCCGTGGCGCTGCGAAACCTTGGTGGCCTGTGCTTCGGGGGAGGCAAGGCCGCTGCTGATCGAACCCGCAGCAAAGGCGAAGCGCGATGCGCGCCCACACTGTCCCCCGATCTCCGCGCCGCCGTTCCACCTCGCGTGCCCGCGCGGCGGCGCACAGCCGGCACCGCGGACTGGCTATGACGCTGGCCGTTTGCGTCGCGAGCGCCATCGCCAGCTCCTCGGCCGCGCACGCCGCACCACCCGAGATCCGCATTCATCGCGACAATGCGGTGCCGCGCTGCGTCACGCCGGAACGGCTGATGACATTCCTGCGCGCGCGCAACCCGCAGCTCGACCGCCGCTTTGCCGGCATCGCCAAGTGGTACCGCCAGCATGGCGAAGCCTGGCGTGTGCGCTGGGACTACGCCTTCTTCCAGATGGCGATCGAAACCAACTATCTCAGCTATCGCCGTCCCGACGGGCGATGGGGGGATGTCGATCCGCGCCAGAACAACTTCGCCGGTATCGGCACCACCGGCGGCGGCGTCCCGGGTGACAGTTTCCCCGACGTTTCGACCGGCGTGCTCGGCCAGATCCAGCACCTCGTCGCGTACTCGGGCGAGCCGCTCGCCGCGCCCGTCGCCCCGCGCACGCAGTTGAAGCAGGCCGATATCATCGCGGCATCGCGCAAGCTCGGGCGACCGGTACGCTTCTCCGATCTCGCGCGGCGGTGGGCCGTCGATCCGCGCTACGGGCATTCCATCGAGTATGTTGCGGAGACGTTCCGTCGCGAACATTGCAGTGCGCCGGACAGCGTGCGCGGCCCGCGCAGAGAGACGCTACCTTGGCAGCGTTCCTCACTCGGCGGGCCCCGAGCGGTACCGGCGCAGTGGGAGGCAACCGTTGTCGGGACAAAGCCGGCGCCCTCACGCAAGATCGGGGCGGCGGCCTCTGAAGCCGAGCCCGCGCGGAAGCCCGCCGTGCGGCCGCGGCAGGTCGTGCGCACCGTATGGCGGCGCGGCGACCCGCCGACCGCCGTCGCCTCGCACGTCTACCGCACGCCCGATCTCGAACTGAAGGCAGCCGCTTCGACGGCACAAGGTTCGCCGCTGACCGCGCGCGCAACGCCCTCGAATCTGGCGGAGACCTCCTCGACGACAGGCGGAACCGTGCCAGGCGACACCGCCGCCACTCCCTCGACGATCGACATGTCACCGCAGACCGGCCTGCTCGGCAGCCTGTCGGCGATGGCGGGTTCGTTCGAGATGCCGATCGTCGCGCCGGCACCGCGCCTCGTCGCGCGCGTGGCACGCTGAGCAAGTCGGCGTCTATTGCTGCGGCCCGAGATACTTGAGCGCCGCCGTCGATAGCGCACCGCCGATCACGCAGGGAATGCCGAACTCGACCTGGCCGAGCGCACTCGCCGCGACGCAACCGAGCGCCAGTACCGTCTGCCCCGCCTGCCCCCACCATGCCGTGTTGCGCGCCGACTGCGGACCCTTGGCTTTCAGTTCCTCGATGGTCTTCAGCGCATCCTTCTTGATGCGCGATGTCTCCATCGTCTCGGCCGCCAGCAGCACCTCGGACAGCGGCTTTCGCACCACTTCGGTCTGACGGTTCACTTCGTCCGTCATGATGTCGCGCAAACCCTTGTCGCGCGAGGCATTGGTGGCGAGCGTCCATTTCGCCATCGAACCGATGGTCAACTTCTCGACGCTGTCACGATCGGCCGTCCACGCCAGCGTGGCGATGATCTTCTGCGCCGGCTCCGGTTCGGCGGTGGCGAAGTAGCGGCCCCAGTGTACGTCGATGGCGAAAGCGCCGCTCTCGACGGTCATGAGCTGATCGAGCAGCGGGCCGCCGCGATAGAGATAGCGGTCGAGCAGCACCTTGCGCGCCGGCATGCGCTCGACGAATTTCGACAGCAAACCCTTCCAGTCCGGCAAGCCCGAATAGGCGATCGCCTTGATCAGGATGACCTGATCCTCGGGCGACATCGGAAACATGTCGGCAACGAGTTTCTCGGCGGTGTCACCGTTTTCGCCGAGCACCCCGGCGATGAAGCCGATGTAGATGCCGGCTTCCTCCGGCTCGCGCAGGAGACCGAGGCGGCTCATCGCCCTGACGGCCGCGGGCAGGCGCTTCGGCCTCTTGTCGTCCCGATACCCGTTGATGAAGGCGAGCACGTCCTCGGCCTTCTCGAAGCGCGAGCCGTCGGAGCGGGGCAGGCCCGGCAGCGGCCGCGCCGCGTGGGCGCACGGCATCACGGCGAGAATGGCGACGAGTGCGATGGCGGCGAGCACCGCGACGGCGGTCGAGAGTTGCTTCGGCATGCCGACACAGACGCCGTGGCGAGCGCGGCGGTTTTGTGGCATCGCGCCGCCGCTGGCGCGATGGGTTGCCAGATGCGCGAGACGGCCTCATCTAAGCTACCGGGAGCGAGGGGCATATGACCGGGAACGACATATCCAGAAGCGACACTGCCACCGCCTTCGATCGCGATGCCGAGATCGGCCGCATCGCCCGCACGTGGCACGCGCTGGAGGCGTCCGCCGCACTCGAGGCGCTTGCCAGCCGCATCGCCGGCCTCGACGACGCGGAGGCGGCGCAACGGCTCGCACGGTTCGGGCGCAACGAGTTGCCCGCCCCGCCCGCGCGCACGTTGCTGCGGCGGTTCCTAGACCAGTTGAACAACGTGCTGATCTACGTGCTGCTCGCCGCCGCGCTCATCACCGCGCTGCTGGGGCATGCCGTCGACACCGGCGTCATCGTCGGCGTCGTCGTCATCAACGCGATCTTCGGCGTGCTGCAGGAAGGCAAGGCCGAGCGTGCGCTCGACGCCATCCGCGCCATGATCGCGCCGATCGCATCGGTGATCCGCGCCGGTAGGCGCGTGGCGATCCCGGCGGCCGAAGCGGTGCCTGGCGACATCGTGCTGCTCGACGCCGGCGATCGCGTCATCGCGGACGTGCGCCTCATCAGCGCCGCCGCGCTGCGCATCGACGAGTCGGCGTTGACCGGCGAGTCGGTCCCCGTCGACAAGCGGCCGCAGGCGGACTCGCCCGATGCCGTGCTCGCCGAGCGCGCCAGCATGGCCTACTCGGGAACACTGGTGACCAAGGGCCAGGGCACCGGTGTCGTCGTGGCGACCGGTCCGCGCACGGAGCTCGGCCGCATCACCACAATACTCTCGACCATCACCGAGACGACGACGCCGCTCATTCGGCAGATGAACCGCTTCGCGCAGCAGTTGACGATCGTCATCCTGGCGCTCGCAGCCGCGATCTTCGCCTTCGCGCTCCTGGTGCGCGGCTATCCGCTCTCCGATGCGTTCATTGCCGTGGTCGGCATTGCTGTCGCGGCGATCCCCGAAGGCCTTCCCGCGGTGCTGACCGTCACGCTCGCCATCGGCGTCGAGCGCATGTCACGACGCAACGCCATCATCCGTCAGCTTCCCGCCGTCGAAACGCTCGGCTCCGTCTCGATCATCTGCACCGACAAGACCGGCACGCTGACCTTGAACGAAATGACGGCGCGGCACGTCGCGACCGCAGCCGGCGTCTACGCGGTATCCGGTGCCGGCTACGGACCCGAGGGAACGATCACACCTACAGCCGCCGACCCGCCCGATGGCGCCAGCGACGACGCCGGTTTACGGGCCGTCATGCGCGTCGCCGTCCTCTGCAATGACGCACATCTCGTCCATGACGGTGGAACCTGGAGCGTCGGCGGTGACCCGATGGAAGGGGCGCTGCTGGCGCTCGCGGCCAAAGCCGGACTCGACGCCGACACCATGCGCAAAGAGCAGGCGCGCATCGCGCTGGTGCCGTTCGATGCACAGCATCGCTTCATGGCGACGTTGAACGCGGCGCGCGGCACCGCTGCACCATCGCTGCTCGTCAAGGGTGCTCCGGAAGAAATCCTCGCGCTCTGCACGGGCCAACTGGCGGCGAACGGGGAAGTTGTCGCGATCGATCCGGCCCGCTGGCAGGACCACGTTGCCGGCTTCGCCCGGCAGGGCGAGCGCACGCTCGCTTTCGCCTTGCGTGAAATGCAGGCGAAAACGCATCACGTGTCGCTTGCCGACGCCCGCGACCTGGTGCTCGTCGGCGTCGTGTCGCTCATCGATCCGCCGCGCGACGAAGCCCGCCGCGCAATTGCCGAGTGCCGCGAGGCCGGCATCGACGTCAAGATGATCACCGGAGATCACGCGCTGACGGCCGCCGCCATTGCCGGTCAGCTCGGCCTCGGCGGTCACAGTGCGGCTGTCAGCGGCAGCGACATCGAAGCGGCCGACGCGGCGACATTGACGACCCTGGCGCGCAGCACCGGCGTGTTCGCGCGCACGTCGCCCGAACACAAGCTGCGCCTCGTCGAAGCCCTGCGCGCCGACGGCAGCATCATCGCCATGACTGGCGACGGCGTGAACGACGCACCGGCACTCAAGTCGGCCGATGTCGGCATCGCCATGGGGCGCAAGGGGACGGAGGCCGCCAAGGAAGCGAGCCAGATGGTGCTCGCCGACGACAACTTTGCCTCCATCGTTGCGGCGGTAAAGGAAGGCCGCACCGTCTACGACAACCTGACCAAGGTGATCTCGTGGACGCTGCCGACCAACTTCGGCGAGGCGATGGTGGTGGTCGCGGCGATCCTCGGCGGCTTCCT
>CALFEM010000589.1 GCA_937950105.1 uncultured Alphaproteobacteria bacterium
TACGAGATGCCTAAGTGACTGGAGTTCAGACGTGTGCTCTTCCGATCTACGGGGTTGGCGGCGGCGGCAGCCGCAGCGACCGCGGCGGCAACGGCCTCACCGGCGATCGCCTGCGGCTTGGGCGCGGCAGCGGCGGGTGATGCGGCCGGGGGTGCCTTGACCACCGCAGCAACCGGCGGCGGCGCCGACGCGCTGGCCGGCTTGGCGGCGAGCGGCGCTTGCGGGCGCGGGGCAACCGCGAATTCTCCCCTGAGGCGGCGCCTGGCGTAATCCGTCATGGTGCCGGACGCGAGCACACTCGCCTGCTCGATCCAGCCCTCGCGCTCGATGCGTCCGGGCGTACCGAGCGCGTTGTTGAAGCGATCGACGTCGACGGACTTCCAGCGCGCGATATCGGCATAGCGTGTGATGCCGCGTTCGTGCAGCAGGCGCTGCGCCGCCTCGTCTAGTCCGCGGATCAGCTGCAGGTCCTGATGCTCGGCGGCGGGCTTGGCGGCGGGCGCAGGGGCAGCCTTCGCAGCGGGTGCAACGGCCGCCGCCGCCGCGACGACCGCAGCCGGCGCAGCCGCGACGACTGCCGGCTTCGGCGCTTCGACTGCCGGCTTGGCCGGGGCCGCAGAGGCAGCAGGTGCGGCCGGCTTCGCGCCCGTGTCGGCAATTTCGCCCCGCAGCCGCTGGCGCGCGTACTCCGTGAATCCGCCGGCCGCGAGCACGCTCGCCTGCTCGATCCAGCCCTCGCGCTCGATGCGTCTCGGCGCACCGAGCGCCGCGTTCAATTGATCGACGTCGCCCTGCTTCCATTTCGCAATGTCGGCGTAGCGATAGATGCCGCGTGCATTGAGCAGATACTGGGCGCGCGCATCGATGCCACGCACCAGTGTCAGATCCTGCCGTTCGGCTGCAGCCGGAGCGGCGGCCGGGGCCGGCGCCGGAACTGGAGCCTTCTGCGGCGCTGTCTCGGCCGGTTTGGGCGCGGGCGGCTTTGGCGCGGGCGGCGGGCCGACACGCACGTCGGCGACGGCGCCCGACATGCCGCCGGAACTCGACACCGGCACGCCGTGCGCCGCAGGGGCCGGCTTGATGTTGACAGTCGGCTGAGCCGGCGGCGCGGCAGGTTTGGCGGCGGCGGGGGCCGCCGGCTGGGCCGGCTTGGCGGAAACAGGTGCGGGAGCAGCAGGCTCGGCCGGCTTGGCCGCAGCCTTGATCGCGGCCGAAGCCGCGGCCGCGGCGGCAACGGCGGCGGCCACGCTCACCGCCTCGCTCGACGGCGCCGATGCCGCGGGCTTCTGCAACGGAGTCGTGACCAGTGTCGGCGGCTCGGTATCGGCCTTCGGCGGCGCGACGGCTGCAGCCGGGGCGATCGGTGCCGCAGGTGTGACGGGCACGGCGGCGGCGGGCTTCGGCGGCGCGGCCACGATCGGGGCGGCGGTCGTCACGGGCTTGGCAACTGGAGCGGCCGCCGGCACGACCGGGACCACCGGCGCGGCAGGCTTCACGTCGACCGGCTTCGCCTCCGTCACCTTTATGTCGGCCGGCTTCGCCGCCACAGGCTTCACATCAACCGGCTTGGCGACGACCACGGCCGGCGCGGGCTTCGGCGGCGGCGTCACCGGCGGTGTCACCGCATGTGTGCCGAGCATGCCAGAGCCCGACAGCGCCCGCTCGAACCGCGTCGCATCGGAGACACCACCCTTCGGCGCGACGTATTCGATCTCCGGCTGGCGCGCGATGGCGGGTTTCGCCGCCGCCGGCAGCTCGATGCCGCCGGCCGGCGCCAGCGCCGCCTCCGAGGCATGGCTCTCGCGAACCACCTCGGGCGCCGTGTAGATCACGCGCCGCCACAGGCAGCCGATGAAGGCGCCGAGGAAGTACGCAGCCGCCATGAGCAGGAACGTCTGCAGCAAGAGGAAGGACATGAACGAATACTCCTAGCCGGATCGCGCGGAAGGGACGGGGACATGACGGCGGACAAGATGGCCGCGCCGCTCATTCCTCCCATTCGCGCGTACACGAGATCCAGCCGACCGCGAGGCCGATCAGGAACGCGAACACGAGATACCAGAACAGCTTGACGATGAGGTAGTCCATGGCCTTGCACACCTTGCTCCGGCAGTCGCGCCGGTCGAACTTACAGAACGTCGATGCCGATCACTCGGCGCGCACCGTGAACTCGATGCGGCGGTTCTTGGCGCGGTTCTCCGCGGTATCGTTGGGGGCCACAGGCTGGGCGGCGCCGTAGCCGACGGCTGTCATGCGATCCGCCGCGACGCCCGCCTCGCTCAGGTAGGCGAAGACGGCCTGCGCACGCCGCTCGGACAGGCTGGCGTTGCGCTCCGGCGTGCCCTCGGCGTCGGTGTGGCCGCCGATTTCGATGCGGGCCGTCGGGCAGGCGCGTGCCACCTCGGCGAGGCGGCGCAGCGTCGGCAGACTGGAGCGGTCGAGGTCGGCGCTGGCCCAGCCGAAACGGATGGTACCGGCGGTGGCGACATCACGCATCTGCGTCTGGCACGCATCGGCCTCCTGCTTGCGCTCCTCCGACACCTTGGACTGCGCGGCCGTCTGAGCAGCTGCCTGGGCCGCCTTCTGCGCCGCGGCCGCCTTGGCCGCCTCGGCGGCCGTGCGCTCCGCCTCCGCCCGCGCGGCGGCCTCTGCCGCCTGCCGCTGCTTCTCGGCCGCCTTGCGGTCCACTTCCGCCCTCTCGGCGGCGAGGCGGTCCTGCTCCGCCTTCGCGGCCTCGGTCTTGGCTTGTTCCTCGGCCTTGCGCCTAGCTTCGGCTTCGGACCAGATCATCGAGTCGGAGCGAACCTCGACGCCCTCGCGCCACTCGTAGGGAGCAGTGATACCGCGGCCGAGCTGGTCCTTGATGGCTGTCTCGACGGCGGCGTCCTTGGCTTCGCCGGTGATCGACAGCTCGTTGCGGACCATGACCACCTCGCCCTTGCGCAGGGTCGACAGCAGCTTGAGCCCGAGCAGGCTGACGGCCGGCCACTTGCGCGGACTCACCGACGCGATGGTCATACGGTCGGCGATCTTGGCATTTGCGAACAGCTTGCCGGCGCTCTGCGAGATCTGGTCGCGCGTCGCAGCGTCGGGCACCTGGCCTTCGAGCACGACGTTGCCGGCACCATCGTAGGCGGCACGCCACGTCAGCTGGGGCTCGGGCGGCGCATCGAAGGCGATGCTGGCCCTGGATTCGCAGAGCCGGTTGGTCGCGGCGCGCAAGTCTCCCGGCAGCTTGTCCGCCAGCTTTTCGTCGAGATCGGAAGAGCACACGTCTGAACTCCAGTCACTTAGGCATCTCGT
>CALFEM010000590.1 GCA_937950105.1 uncultured Alphaproteobacteria bacterium
CTCAATGAAATTGCAGGACAGAAGCGATTAATCGAGCTGCAATCTGCCACTCAGAGGCCATGTATTCAATCCTGGACGAGCGGTTTTGCCCGCCTACCATTCTATGGAATAGCATACCCTCCCCACTCAGCCATCAGCTCTCTACGCTTGGCAAGTAGATCCCCGCGGCGGTAGGCGGCCTCGGTCTTGCTGGCGATGGTGTGGGCGAGCGCCATCTCGACGACCTCGGCGGGGAAGCTCGTTTCCTCCGCCGCCCAGTCGCGGAAGCTGGACCGGAACCCGTGCGGCGTGCATTTGTCGCCATAGCCGATCGCGTCACGCGCATTGAGGAAGCGGTTCTCGGAGAGCGCCTTGCCCGTGTATTTATCGACGAACACGGGATCGCCGGGCGCTGCATTCAGGTAGTGCGCCCGCTGCTCGACGAGGATCTCCACCACACGGTCTGACAGCGGCACGACGTGCTCGCGCCGCGCCTTCATGCGCTCGGCCGGAACCGTCCACAGCTTGGCTTCGATATCGAACTCGCTCCACGTCGCGAGCCGCACCTCGCGTGTCCGCGCCGCTGTCAGTATCATCAACTCGAACGCTGCCTTGGTCGCGTCATCGGCACGCCCGGCGCGAAGCGCGGCTATGAAGGCGCCGACCTCGGTATAAGGCAGCGCGTCATGATGCTCGACGCGGATGCGTTGCTTGGGCAGCGCCTCGCCGATGAGATCGACGGGGTTGTCGCCCGAGCGGTGCCCGGCCACTCGCGCCCATTCCAGCACCGTGCGCATGCGCTGGCGCACGCGCCGCGCCGTCTCAGGCTTGGTCATCCAGATCGGAGTGAGCACCGCCAGCACATCAGCGGTTGTAACGTCGGCGACGGCCTTCTTGCCGATGGTCGGGAAGGCATGATCGCGCAGCGTATTGATCCACTGGTCGACGTGCTTGCCGTTGCTCCAGCCGCCCTTGCGCGCCAGGTGCGCGGTATCGGCCGCCCGCTCGAAGGTCATCAGAGACTGGTCTTCGGCGACAACGCCACGGCGACGCTTGCGAGGAACCGGCTCGACGCCGACGTAGGCCTTCTCGCGATACTCGGCGGCGCGAGTGCGGGCTTGTTGCAGACTGACCTTCTGGATGGGGCCGAGCCCATAGTCGTGCCGATGGCCGTTGACTGTCAGACGCATCGCCCAACGCTTGGCGCCGCTCTTGTCGACCTCGAGGTAAAGACCGCCGCCGTCGGCGTGCCAACCGGGACGCTGGACGTTTTTCACCGTGAGCGCAGTGAGTCGGTGAAGTTGGCGTGGTTGTGATCTCGACATGGGATCGCTGGCTCCTCCTCAAGGAACGGGATGCGATTTTCCCCCACAATTTCCCCCACAGTAAAATCGCGTAGGAGGGGTCTGTCAAGATGCGCCGGGTTCACCCGAATGCGGCAATGGAGCACAGATACACGTGCAAAAACAGCAAGCTAGCACATGAAATGTGCTGCTCTGCTCTGTCAGGTGATGTTAGGTGAAATCAGGCGGTGGCGGAGGGAGTGGGATTCGAACCCACGGTACGGTTTCCCGCACACACGCGTTCCAGGCGTGCGCCTTCAACCACTCGGCCACCCCTCCGCTCGGAACAGCGGCGCACTATAGCCATAACACCCCGATGCGCAACGCCGATTTGCCGGTGGCTATCCGCCCGACGCCGGGACCCGGGGCGCCCTCCCTCGGTCGAGCGTTGGATCAACAGCTGCGGAGCGCTGATATGTCCAAACGGGCAGCTCCGAACAGGATACGCGCCCAGCGTCAGCTGCCCGCGGGCAGCTCCAGCTCGCGGCTCCATTCGGCGCCGTCGCTGTCCTTGAGCGTCGCCACAACCTTGTGCTCGCGCGTCATGTCGACGTCGAACTCGAGCTGCGGATTCTCCGACAGCGTGATCGATCCCGCCATGTCGAACAGCTTGGTGGCGCCCTGACTGACGCCGATCGAGGCGACCATTTTCAGCGGGATGTAGAGCAGCGTCTGCTGGTCGAGCGCCATGCCGGTGTGATTCGGGTGGCTGATGGCGAGACGAACACGATGCGCGATCGACGAGGCGTTGCCGTCCAACGGCACGTTGGCGAGCTTCATCTTGCCCATGTTGGCGGCGATTTCTTCGGGGTTGCCGGTCGGCGGCGCCGAGCACGCCGCCTGACCGCCAGCGAAGCGGACGAGTTGCTGCGCCATGTAGAGCGCGCCGTCGCTGGCCTCGACCACGGCGCGCACGTGCGTCTCCTGATTGAGACGGATGTTGAGCTTCAGGCCGACGTTCGCTCGCGCGACGCCCATGTTGAACACTGCGGCGACCGGCGACGGGTTCTCGTCGACCACCAGCGTCACCGACTTGACGGTGCGCCCGTCGGGGAAGCGCGCATCGATGGACACGGGAACCGCGCGCTGATCCTCCGGCCGGAACGGCGCCTTGATCGAAACGATGCCGATGCCGCTGGCGATACTGCGGGTGCCGAAAACCTCGGGCTTCAGGCCGTCCCAGGTGCTCCCGGCGCTGGCGGAGGCGAACGGCAGGACGAGCGCCGCCATCATGGCCAGCGCGCGCACGGCAAAGCCGGTGTTGGTCTTGAGCCTCACCTTGGTCTCCCGGAGATGCATTTCCTGATGCGCATCATGCCGAAAGTTCCTGGTTTCGTCGAGACGGGTCTCAGCCAGCGCGCCGTCTTGGCGCACGGCACCCGCACCTCGGCGCAACAGCCGGCAGCCGGCCGACGTACCGGCTGCCGTACCTCTCCCGATCAGGGAATCACGAGCCGTGCGCGGCCCGCCAGCCCGCCGCCACGGCCTCCGACTCCGAGCAGAACCAGCGCTCGCCGCGAGCGGGATCGACCTGCACCCTGCCGTACCAGGGGCTCCACGGCATGTGGTAGATCTGGCCGTTGCGGGTGACGTTGCCCTTGATGGCGCAGCCCTCGGGCGCCGCCTGCTCGGCCTGTTTCCAATGCCCGGCGCGATAGGCCCAGGCCGGCACGTTGTCGGTCGAAAAGATTCCACGCTTCTCGGCCCTCGCGGCCTGCTCCGTATCGGCGTAGCGCGCCGAATACTTCACGAAGGCCCACGCATAGCCGTCGCGCACCATGCGCTCGTTGAGGTCGAGGCCGGCAACGTAGCAAATGCCGAGCATGCGGCCGTACTTGTCGCGGCCGTGGCTCTCGCACTGCACATCGCGCCCGTTGATGAGCGATGCCAGCGCCTTGCTCGATGCGGCGCCGCAGTTCCAGGTGCCGATCAGGCGGCGGGCGCAGGTCTGCCCCGCCTCCGGGGCATCGATGCCCTCGAGACGCACACGCTGCCCGACGACATCCAGCGTATCGCCGTCGATGATCTTGGCGGGGCCCGCGACGGCGAACTGGCGAAGCGCGGCGGAAGCGCCGGGGGCAGCGGGCGCATCGGCCGAACCGGCGGCGATCGCCCCCGAGGCCGGGATCAGAAGAACTCCGCAGGCCAGCGCGAGCGCCACCGGCCAGCGAGTTGTATGTAGCGTTGCAGATTCACTCATAGGTTGAATCTGCATGATTCGAGTGGCTGCAGGCAGGCGGCGCCATGGCGCCGCCGCCACAATTCAGCGGATAACCTTCATCCCCTTGCACACGCGGAATTTTGTCCGATCAGGGGAGGGTTATGAGCCCGACCAGAGCCGCCGAAAGCAATGTCACGAGGAAGCCGACCAGCACGGAGCGTGGCGCCAACTCGAGGATCTCGTCGCGTCGCTCGGGCAGCATGGCGGTCAGGCC
Source organism: uncultured Alphaproteobacteria bacterium (assembly GCA_937950105.1). GTDB lineage: Bacteria > Pseudomonadota > Alphaproteobacteria > Rhizobiales > Hyphomicrobiaceae > JAEUMD01. Next base: position 3,758 of record CALFEM010000590.1, read on the forward strand.
TCCGATCATGATGCCGAGGGAGCCGAGGTTGGCGAAGCCGCACAGCGCATAGGCCATGATCAGGCGCGAGCGTTCGGAAAGTTCTCCCGGAGCCAGCCGGGCCATGTCGAGGTAGGCGATCAGCTCGTTCAGCACCAACCGTTCGCCGAGAAGGGTGCCGGCCGTGCCCGCCTCGCTACACGGAATGCCGATCAGCCAGGCGAGCGGCGCGGCCACCCAGCCCAACATCTGCTGCAGGGTCAGCTTCAGACCGAAGGGCGCGCTGAGCGCACCGATGAGGCTGTCGGAAAGCGCGACCAGCGCAATGAACACGATCAGCATGGCGGCGACCGCGACGACGAGCTGGATGCCGTCCATGGCCCCGCGGGTGATCGCGTCGATGGCGTTTCGCGGTGGATCGTCGAGCACGATCTCGGCGGTATCCTGCCCGCCGAGGAACCCGTGCGGCACGGCGAGGCGGGCGAGCAGCAGGGCACCTGGAATATTCATAAG
>CALFEM010000591.1 GCA_937950105.1 uncultured Alphaproteobacteria bacterium
CCACCGAGATCTACACTCTTTCCCTACACGACGCTCTTCCGATCTGCCATCACCGCTGGCCACGCCATCCGGCAGCGGCGGCGCCACCGGCGACAGCAGCGTCACCTCGTGCTCGAACACGGTCCCGTCTGCCTCCACGATGCGCGGCACCAGCATCGCAGCCTTCGGGTGGGCCCTCGCCACCGCAAGCAACTGCGCCACCGTATCCGGCGCAATGACCAGATCGGGATTGACCAGCAGGCACCATGCGGCACCGTCCGCCGCTTCGACGCCGATGTTGTTCGCGCGGCCATAGCCGTGGTTGACCGACTGCACCAGTGCGTGCGCGCCGTGCGCTCGCGCCACCTCGGCCGAGGCATCACGCGAGGCGTTGTCGACGACGATCGCCGGCACGCGCGCGGTCCTCAGCGCATCGAGGCATTCGGGCAGCACACTCGCGCTCTCGAAAGCGACGACCACGGCCGTCACGCTCTCGCCGCCCGCCTGCTCGCCCGGGTCCCCCGTCATGCGCGCCTACTCCCGACAGCACCCTCGCGCGCCGCGCCTCGCATCACGGCTTCTTGGCGTCCTGCACCACGCGGATGCTCAACTCCCGCAACTGCTTCGGGGTCGCCTCGGCCGGCGCGCTCATCAGCAGATCCTGCGCCTGCTGGTTCATCGGGAACAAGGCCACGTCGCGCACCGCCTTGCAGCCCGTCAGCAGCATCACCATGCGCTCGATGCCGGCCGCCATGCCACCGTGCGGCGGCGCGCCGTACTGGAACGCGCGATAGAGGCCGCCGAAGCGATCCTCCACGTCGGCTTGCGTCAGGCCGGTGATCTCGAACGCCTTCACCATCGTCTCGGGCACATGGTTGCGCACCGAGCCGGACGCGATCTCGTAGCCGTTGCAGACGATGTCGTACTGGTTGGCCTTCAACGCCAGCAGCGCGTCGCGGCCCTGCTTCTCGGCAGCCTCCAGTGCCTCGCGACCGCCCTTCGGCATCGAGAACGGGTTGTGCGAGAAGTCGATCTTCTTGTCCTCCTCGTTCCACTCGTAGAACGGGAAGTCGACGATCCAGGCGAGCGCGAACTGATCCTCTTTGACGAGCTTCAGCTCCGTGCCGACGCGATCACGCGCGCTGCCTGCAAACTTGTAGAAGTTGGACGGCCTGCCAGCGACGAAGAACACGGCGTCGCCGTGCTTGAGGCCGCACTTCATCTCAATTTCCGAGAGCAGTATGGCTGTATCGTCCGGCCCTAAGTTCTTTGCAATTGGGCCTTTGCCTAGCCAGAAGAAGTCCTGTTCGTACTGCTTCTTGATGACTTCAAGCAGGTCGGTTCTTTGAAGTTCTGGGTCTGCGAGCAGCTTGCTTTTTACCTTTTCAAAGTTCGACCCTTCCGGCGCTCCGCGCGTCTGTTCGCAAATTATGTACCCCAACCCAGGCTGGCCCTCGCCCTGCGCCCAGGAGTTCATGCGGTCGCAGAAGGCGCGGCTGCCGCCCGTCGGCGCGGGGATCGCCCACACGCGCACGGCGGGGTCCTTGGCGATCATGCCGGCGAACACCTTGAAGCCCGAGTCACGGAAGTGCTCGGTCACATCCTGCATCTCGATCGGATTGCGCAGGTCCGGCTTGTCGGAACCGTACTTCGCGATCGCCTCGTCATAGGGAATGCGCGGCCAGCCGTTCGTGACGGGCTTGCCCTCTGCAAATCCCTCGAAGATGCCGGTGATGATCGGCTCCATGGTCTGGAAGATGTCCTCCTGCTCGACGAAGCTCATCTCGACGTCGAGCTGGTAGAACTCGCCCGGCAGGCGGTCGGCGCGCGTGTCCTCATCGCGGAAGCACGGCGCGATCTGGAAATAGCGGTCGAAGCCCGACACCATCAGCAGTTGCTTGTACTGCTGCGGCGCCTGCGGCAGTGCGTAGAACTTGCCGGCGTGGATGCGGCTCGGCACGAGGAAGTCGCGTGCGCCCTCGGGGCTCGAGGCCGTCAGGATCGGCGTCGGGAACTCGTTGAAGCCGGCGTCGTGCATGGCGTCGCGGATGTGCCGCGTGATGGCGAGCCGCTTCATGATGATGGCGTGCAGGCTTTCGCGCCTGAGATCGAGGAAGCGATAGGTGAGCCGCAGGTCCTCCGGATAGTCCGGCTCGCCGAACACCGGCACGGGCAGTTCCTTCGCCGCCGACAGCACCTCGATCTCGGTCGCGTACATCTCGATCTCGCCGGTGGCTAGGTCGGCGTTGGTCGTCCCCTCGGGGCGCTGGCGCACCTTGCCATCGACGCGGATCACCCACTCCGAGCGCACCGTCTCGGCGGCCTTG
>CALFEM010000592.1 GCA_937950105.1 uncultured Alphaproteobacteria bacterium
ACCACCGAGATCTACACTCTTTCCCTACACGACGCTCTTCCGATCTGACAACGACGGCGGCGCACTGCATTCGTCGTGCGATTACGCCGTCCAGGGCCGCGACTTCAAATCGACGTGGTGGAGTATCAGCGTGTTCGACAAGGGCGGCGCCGTCATCGCCAATCCCGCCGCCCGCTACTCGTTCTCGCGCGACACCATCGCCATCGGCGCCGATGGCAGCTTCGTCGTATCGCTGGCGCGCGAAGCCCGGCCGGGGAACTGGCTGCCGACCGGCGGTGCCGGCGGCCTTGCCGTCATGCTCGTGCTGCAGGATGGCTCAGGTTCGATCGCCGACGATCATCTCAGCCCGGAAGGGGATCAGCTCCCCAGCATCACGCGGGTGGCCTGCCGATGACACCGATCCGCAAGGCAATCGCGCTTCTCGCCTCGGTCAACTGGCGCATCGTCGCCGCCGCGCTCTGCGGCATCGGCGCGCTGCACATCCTCGCCACGCTGGCGGCTCCGAGCCTCGCCATCGCCACCGCCTTCGACCGGCTGGAGCCTGTGCTTCAGACCAACAAGATGGTCGTGCTTCCCGAGGTTGCCCCCGGTAGCCAGCCGCTCCCGTTCATGAGCCCGTCGCTGCGCTATGCCATGTGCCGCTTCGATACCACGGCGCATCCGGTCGATGTCGTCGCCGATCTGCGGGATGCGGGTGCGAGCCTGACCATCTACTCGCCGCGCGGCGAGACGATCTATGCGTCGGTAGCCGCGCTCGAGGTGCCGCGCCAGCGCATTCGCCTGCTGCCGCCCGACGACAGATTTCTGGGTCTGACACCCGAAGCGCGCGGCGTGCCGTCGAAGAACTCGCCGACCGCTTCACTGCCGGCGACGACGGGCATCGCCATCGTCGCGGTGCCGGAGCGTGGTCCGGCCTATCGTGGCGCGACCGAGCGCCTGCTCGAGTCCGCGCGCTGCACCGAAGTCGTCGAGTTGCGCTGACACGTCATGTGCGCAACCCGAGCTGTTCTCGTCAGTCCTTGATGTCGATGAGATCGCGGCTCGCGCGGTGCGACTTCGTGCGCGCCGTCTGCCCATCGTCCCAACGCTCGTAGCGCACACCCGGGAAAATCACGATCTCGGCGGAGCCGCTGGCGCGCTTGCGCACCGATCGCCCCGATCCACTCAACGCACGCACGCGAAAGTCGACGATATGTGCCATGGCCTGTCCCCAGCGGCTGATACGCGCTCCTCGTCCGGCTTTTATGATTCGATGCCCACGTACCAAGCTGGCAGCCGAAGTGGTTAATGAATAGCTAAGATCGCGCACGGCCACGAAGTGTGCCGGCGTGTGTTGCCACGCTGCTGCTCCGGCACGGGGCGGACAAATGCTACGTCACTCGACGAGCCACTGTTCGAGGAAGTGGCGCCCGTGGCGATCCTCGATCTCGACGATCCACACGTCACTGTCGAATTCACGCTCCCGCGCCAGCCTGGTATCGGCCTCCCTGTCGCCGATCGCGCCGCCGACCGTGAGACGCACGAAGCGCCGGTCGAGGTCGGTCGAGTCGAGCCCCGCGGGTGCCGGCCCATAAAGTTCGGCGTACCGGTCCGCTCCCGTCACCTTGATGAAGATCGCGCCCGCGGCATCGTCGCCATGGTGAACGACGTAGGCGCTCGCACCATTCGCCGCGCAGGTGCGCACATAAGCCTTGACCCAGATATCCGAACGAAGGCGCATGCGCGGCCCCTGCTGCGTGACTGAACGCGTGGATGAGCCCGCATCCTTCGCGCCACCGCTGCGCCGTGTCCAGTCCGGCGCGAGGCGCAAGTTTGTTGCGAAGTTCTCGCAGCGGCCGATTGCGCCTCAGTCGCGCGCCGCCGCGACCCGCCCGGTTCCGGCGATGTCGGCGAGCCGCGCCACCAGCGGTGCCGAGATCCGGCCACTCTCGGCAAGCCCGTTATCGCGTTCGAAAGCGCGGATGGCCTGCGCCGTGGCATCGCCAAGGCGGCCGTCGGCGGCACCCGGGCGATAGCCGTGCCGATCCAGCGACTGCTGCACCGTGCGGATCAGGCTTTCCACTTCGGGCCCCGGCCGTGCCGTCGTCGATGCCGCGACCTTCACCGGTTCGCGCAGCCGTTCGAGCGCGTCGAGCACGATCGCCGATGGCTCCGCCGTCAAGGGCAGTCCGTAGTCGCTTTCGAAGTGCAGGATCGCCGCACGGGTCACCACATCGATGGCGCCGTCACTTTCGCCGCTCGCATATCCGCGCGCCGAGAGTGCCTTCTGAATGGCACGCGTCACCTCGCTGCCGGGCGGCACAGCCGGCGTACGCGCCGTGTCCCGGCCCGAAGCCGGGAGTGCGGGCGCCTCGACGCTCGCGTCCTTCTCTCGTGCAGCCTGCGCGGCGGCGGCGGCGCTCTCCTTGACCGACGTCGACGGCGTCCCGGGCAAGGTGTCGAGCCCGCGATAGGCGCGTTCCGGGCGCGTGGCGCGGCCGTCGCCCGGCTGCATGGCCAGCAGGTTGAGCGCGACCGACCCCGTGATGACGCCCAAGGCGACGAATCCCACCCTGATCTGGCGCGGCGTCATATGCATGTCCGTATGAGTTGTTCATCCCCGCCCGGATTATCGGCCGGTGATCTAAATGAGGCGTTAACCGCTCGCCAACCGGTCCTGCTGCAGCGTTAAACGCACGCGGCGACTTTGAGGAAATTTCGCATCGATGTCGTTTCGAATGCGACCGCGCATCCGAGCCCGCTGTTCACCGCTCGCGTTTAGCATGTCGGCGATACCGGTCCGTCCCGAACGCAACAGGAAACCGACATGTTCTCTCTGCGCGCACTCGCGCTCATCGGCCTCACCGTCTTTCTGCTGCCGCGCGACCCGGCACAGCAGCAGCGCTTCGCCGAGTACGCCTCCACTGCGGCGGTGTGGGCCTCGGGCTATTGCGAGCGCAACGCGACCACCTGCAGCTATGCCGAGAAGGTGTGGGGTGACATGAAGGACGAGGCGAGCTTCGGCGCCGCTCTCGTCTACGATCTCGCGCTGCGCCAGATGAGCGGCAGCGGCGGCGACGAAAATGACCTCCCGGCATTCGCCACCAACTCCGTGCGGCCGCACTCCCGCGCTCTGGAGCGCAGCTCAGGCGGGACGCTGACACGGGAGGATCTGCAGCCGGTGTGGCGCGGACACCCGCACCCTTGAGCCCGATCGTTCACGTCGGCACGACTTGGCGCTCGCCGGTGCCTTCCGCCCGCACGAGGCACTTTCGCAGCACCGCCTTGCCAAACCACCGCCGATATCCCTAAGTCACGTCGCAAGAGATGTGCGGGCGGAGCCCGCTTCGAGAGACGTTGACCTGATGCGACTGTCCGAAATCCGTGACGATTTCTCCCTGCTCGACGACTGGGAGGATCGCTACCGCTACGTCATCGAGCTCGGCCGCAAGCTGCCGGCCTTCCCCGATGCGGCGCGTACCGAGGCCAACAAGGTTCGGGGGTGCGCCAGCCAGGTCTGGCTGGTCAGCCACGTGGCGCCCGACGGGGATACCATCACTTTCGAGGGCGACAGCGATGCCCACATCGTGCGCGGCCTCGTCGCCGTGCTGTTCGCGATCTACGATGGGCTGTCGCCGGCCGAAATTCTCGCCACCGACGCGCAGGCGATCTTCACTGAACTCGGCCTTGCCGAACATCTGACGCAGCAGCGTTCGAACGGCCTCGCGTCCATGGTCGCGCGTATCCGCAAGGACGCAAGCGACGCGCTTGGCGCCGCCTGCTGACCACCGGGACGTGCCAGGTGTCCTGCATCAGCCGTCGGTGCCGTCGATGCGCGGGCGATAGTCGCTCGCGCCCCAGTGTCCGATGCGGGAACGCCCGCCCGTGTCCCCCTCGCGCGCGATGCCATAGTGCCGGGCGAGCGCACTCAGTGCCATCTGCAGCACCACCTTGCCCGAGCGTTGCGGCCAGTTGGCATCGCGCTCGATCTGCTCGAGCCCCTTGAGATGGCAGCAGACGTTCAGCAGCGTGTCGCCGAGTTCGGGGCCGACCGCCGTCAGCGCGCGGTTGACGCGTTCGCGCGCCGCCACCGCGCTGTCGCGCAGCTCGATCGCCGCGTGCGCCGCGTCCCGACTGCGCGACACGCCGGCGCCCGCAGCATCCCAGTTGGTCGTCACCCGGGGTGTCAGGGCGGCCCGCTCATGATCGAGCCGCAGCCGCTCTCCCGCCTCGAACTGAACCGCGCTGATCATGGGGACGCCGTTGCGGTCCCGCCGTCGGGCCAGCCACGCCAGCGGGCTTTCGGCGATATTGACGAGCGGTTTGCCGCCCGGCTGGCTCTGCGCCGCGTCGGCCCCGCTCTGTCCGCGCGGGGAGGGCGCGGGCTCCTCATGCCTGCCCCCGTCGCCGGTCTCGCTGCGCCCGCGCAGATCGGCCAGCGAGCGGCGTCCGGCCTCCGTCAGACCCCAGCGACCGGCAGTCGCAGCCGCATATCCTCGCGTGATCGCCAGCTCCCACACCGCGCCGGGCGCGACGTGCACGACATCGGCGGAGTCTCCGCAGGGCCGCAGCACGCGCACTGCGGTGCCCGCATCGCCGCCGCCCTCGTCCACCTCGATCACGACGCGTGGCCGGCTCATCGCCGCGAGCAGTCTCGGCAGCGCCCGTTCTGCATCCTCGATCGGCGTCACTGTACCAGGGCTCCTGTGCGCACGGTTTCGACGTGACGCGGCCGTAGCAGCGCGATCACCGCCCGCTCGAGCAATTCCAGAACCCGATCGAACGTGGGATCGTCGCGCTCGTCCTCGACCACTCCGCAGGCGTGCGACACCGTGGTTCGATCCCGCTGGAACACGCGCCCGACATCGGTCAGCGACAATCCGCAGGCGACGTGTGCCAGATACATGCCGACCTGACGAGCCCGGGCGACATGAGCTCGCCCCCGGGTCGAGCGGCGCAGGTCGCAATTGGCGACGCCGAAAACCTGCGCCACCGTCTGCTCGATCACCAGCCGCTCGATCCGCTCGGCGGCCGTCGGAGTTCCCGCTTCCGGGTATCGGTGGGTGGGCGTACCCGCGCACGGGCCTTCGCAAAGGACGTAGGAATTTTCCATTAGATTTTCACCGCTTTACTCGTGATTTCTTCAATGAAGCAAGAATAGCCAAGCTTTCACGAAGGCGGACTGACAACATACGTGCTGCGTGAACGATGGGGATAAGTCGTGGCGCCCTCTCTTTACTCCCGGCCCCCGGACGCGGCGGCGGCCCCGCGGCTAGAGAGACACGCGTGCCGCCTGCAAACATCGGACCGCTGGCCACGGCGCTGCGCCGACGCGCGCCGACGCCGCTACATCCTTCTGCGCCAAGTAATCCACAGCCCCGTGGAGACGCCTAGCCTGCTGGCTGCACATCCAGCGAGGCGCCGATGCGTCACACCTCCCCCCTGCCGGCCTACGACCGCACGCGCGATCTACCGGGGCTCATCGCGGTCTGGCCCGCCGAACTCGTGGACACGTCCGAAGAGGGCCGCCGCCGCCTGATCGCCAAATTGCGCCGAGCCCTGCGGGCCGAGCGGCGGCGCGGCCTCATGGGGCACTGGACCTATGACCTGGCCCGCCACGCACAGTTGCTTGTAGCTTTCGAGGCCGAATGTGCGCTCGCGTGCGCCGGCGATGGTGGCAGTGATGTCCGGTTCGCGGTCCGGCGCACGCCTTCTCGACGGCTTCGCTGAACCGCTTCTGCCGCCAGCATCGCCGCGCGTGCCGCAATCGCCTCACCAGCCGAAGCGGGCGTGCGGAACCTTGGTCATCAGCCGGTCGAACGAGCGCCCGTCGAGGTGCACGAGGGTGCAGTGATCGCCACCTTCGAAGTAGATGTCCGGCTGGCTCGACAAGCTTTGGTCGACCACCGCCTTGACCCCGTAGGGTGTTGCCAGCGCCGGCACCGCTCCCCGCGCGCAGTCGTCGAAAATCTCGGCGATCTCGTCTTCGGTGGCGAGCCCGACCGGCTGGCGAAGCCAATGGCCGAGGTCGGCCAATTCGATGTGGCGCGAGGCTGGCAGCACGGCCAGCAGAAAGCCGCCGCGCCGTTTCACCAGCACGCCCTTCGCAAGCCGGTCACACGGGACGTGGCTCGCCTCCGCCGTCTCGGCCGAGCATCCGGTCTTGCGATGCTGAACCGTGTCGTAAAGCACGCAGTTCTTGTCGAGATAATCTTTGAGCGTCAACGCGATTGCCATGGCCTGATCCTCCGGGCCGCCGCGGAAAGCGTCCAGCCGGCCAGCGGCGTAGCGTCCGGGCCGGGGACGTTGCAGATTGGAGAATGGCCTGCACCGCGACCCATGAAGCACAGGCCGTCGTTTTCTCATCGCAGTCACACGATGATAGCCCCGCGCCCCCTGGCACACAACGCAGGCGAGTGCTCGGATGTCCCGGCGGTCCGGGCTCGCGCAAACCGCGCATTGCCCGCGCCCCCGGCATTGGCTAGGCCTTGTACTCAATTTTCAGTTGGCATGGGACTCGAACAGTGATTCAAGCT
>CALFEM010000593.1 GCA_937950105.1 uncultured Alphaproteobacteria bacterium
ATACGAGGTGCCTAAGTGACTGGAGTTCAGACGTGTGCTCTTCCGATCTCGCGCACCATCGCCACCGCCATCGACACGACGCGTGGCGCCGAAGACATCGTCTCGCCCGGCCACGTCTTCCCGCTCGTGGCCCGCGACGGCGGCGTGCTGATCCGCGCCGGCCACACCGAGGCCAGCGTCGATCTGGCGCGGCTCGCCGGGCTCTATCCGGCCGCCGTCATCTGCGAGATCATGAACGACGACGGCACCATGGCGCGCATGCCCGACCTCGTGCGCTTCGCCCGCGAGCACAAGCTCAAGATCGGCTCCATCGAAGACCTGATCGCCTACCGTCTCAACAACGATACCATCGTGCGGCGCATTGCCTGCAAGCCGGTGAAGAGCAACTTCGGCGGCGAGTTCGACCTTTGCGTCTACTCGACGACGGTGGATGCCGCCGAGCACATCGCCCTTATCAAGGGCGACATCAACGACGGCCAGCCGGTGCTGGTGCGCGTGCACGCCGTCGACCCGATGCTCGATCTCGCCGGCATCGGCTACGCCTCGTCGACGGGATTGATCGAGAAGGCCATGCGCGCTGTCGACAAGGCCGGGCGCGGCGTCGTCATCGTCATCCGCGACCTGAACCCGCGCACGTTCTCCGAGCGCATCCACGAGCAGCCGCGCCGCCCCGGACAACCACAGAAGGGTGATCGCCGTCAGGTCGAGATCGGCGTCGGCTCACAGATCCTGCGCGAACTCGGCGTGCACGAGATGGTGCTGATGACCAATTCGCCCGAGCACGTCTACGTCGGCCTCGAGGCCTTCGGCCTCCGTATCGTCGACACGCAGAAGATCGGATAACCGCCATGGTCCAGCGCAAGACACGACGGCCCGCGAGCGGTGAAAGCGGCAGCGAGGCGACGGTGGCGGCACGCCGCCCGGCGAGCCGCATCCTCATCGTCGAAGCCCGTTTCTACGAAGACATCGCCGACATGCTCGTGGAAGGCGCCATTGCCGAGCTCGAGGCGCAGGGTTGCAGCTACGATCGGGTCAGCGTGCCCGGAGCCCTCGAGATCCCGCAGGTGCTGGGGTCGGTCGCCGCCGCAGGGCTGGAGCCGATGACGGCCTCGGCCGGACGCTTCGCCGGCGTCATCGTTCTCGGCTGCGTCATTCGCGGCGAGACCTCGCACTACGACATCGTCGTGAACAACGCCAATCACTGGCTGATGCAGGTGGCGATCCAGCACAACATTCCGGTCGGCAACGGAATCTTGACGGTCGACACCGACAAGCAGGCGAAGGCGCGGGCACGCGGCGGCCGCGACGGCAAGGGCGGCGACGCCGCGCGCGCCTGTCTCGCGCTGGTCGATCTGGCGCGCCAATTCCAGGGGCTCGCCGTATGACCACGAAGCACAAACCCAAAACCGCGGGCGGGCGCTCGGTGGCACGCATGGCCGCGGTGCAGGCGCTCTATCAGATGGACATCGCCGGCACCGACCTCAACGCGGTGATCCACGAGTTCGAAACCGTGCGTTTCAGCGGAGAGGAAAAAGACGACATCCTCGCGCAGGCCGATACGCAGTTCTTCGCCGACATCCTGCGCGGCGTCGTGCGCCGCCAGCGCGACATCGACCCCGTCGTCGACGAGCAGCTTGCATCGGGCTGGCGCCTGGTGCGCATCGACTCCATCCTGCGCGCGATCCTGCGTGCCGGCGTGTTCGAGTTGCAGGAGCGCCGCGACGTGCCGGCCCGTGTCGTCATCAACGAGTACATCGAGGTGGCGCACGCCTTTTTCTCAGACGAGGAGCCGAAGGTCGTGAACGGCATCCTCGACCGGCTGGCGCGCCGCCTGCGGCCCGCCGAGTTCCAGACCAAAGAGAGCGGCGGCGCCGAAAGCTGAAGCGCACGCCTCGACCGGGGAGTGATGATGGACGAGGGCGCGGACGAAATCGTCCAGGGCGAAGCGGCTCTGATCGAGCAGTATCTCGCGCCGCTGACGGAAGGCGACCCCGGCGCGTTCTCCCTCACCGACGACTGCGCGCTGCTGCGGCCACCCGCCGGCAAGGACCTGATCCTCACCACCGACTCGCTGGTCGAGGGCATCCATCTTCTCGTCGGTGACGTGCCGGGGTTCAAGGCGGTCGCCGTCAACGTCTCGGACCTCGTCGCCAAGGGCGCCGAGCCGCTCGGCTACCTGCTGACCCTTGCCCTTGCTGAAACGCCGACGCGCAAGTTCATGACCAAGCTGACGGCAGGGCTCGCGGCGGCGCAATCCGTTTTCGGCTGCCACCTGCTCGGCGGTGACACCGACAAGACCGGTGGGCCGCTGACCCTCACGGTGACGGCCATCGGTGCACTTCCCGCGGGCACCATGGTTCGCCGCGCCGGCGCCGCCACCGGCGACATCGTCTACATCAGCGGCAGCATCGGCGACGCCACCCTCGGCTTGCGGCTGAGGCTCGACCCGGAGTTGGCCCCCAACCTCGGCCTTTCGCGGAGTGAAGTGTCCGCCCTGCTGGCGCGGTTCGACCAGCCGCGTCCGCCGGTCGCGCTGGCGCCGGCCCTGCGCCAGTACGCAAGCGCGGCGATGGACGTCTCCGACGGGCTCGCCAAGGATTTCCTCACCCTGTGCCGCGTTTCCGCCGTCGGTGGCGACCTCGATCTGATGGCCGTCCCGCTATCGCCGGGTGCCCGGCGCGCTATCGCCAGCGGGCGCATCGACCGTCAGCATCTGATCACTGGCGGGGAGGATTACGAGGTGCTCGCGACGGTCCCCGCTCCGCGCGCGGCGGAGTTCGAAGCTGCCGCCGCACGTGCTGGTGTCACAGTCAGCCGGGCCGGGCGTATCCGGAGCGAGGGCGGCGTCCGCTTTCTCGATGCAGAGGGCAATTCGGTGCGTCTGGCGGCGACGGGATGGGAGCACATTTGACCAGCCAGTCTGGCGCCGGCCGACGGCCACATTCAGGCCGAATCACCAGCTGGCAACCCCAAAATACCCCGCTCCGGGATAATTGCTGCTTTGCAGCAACATCTAGTTCCGATGAACAATTTTGCGACCATGTCGCAGCTTGGCGGGGCGTCTTTGTTTGGCCATATGCGTGGCAGCTAGGTAATCTCGAAAACCGATGGTCGTGCGTCGAGCGCCTGACCGGCGTCAGAGGCGCAGAACGCACGCGGGTGGCAATCGGACCGCCGCGACGGTCAAGCCAGGGGCCGGGCGTCGTGGAGCGCGCCGACCACGGACCCGACAGGATGACGGAAGTTCGCCGCCGGACGCGGCGTCGTGACTGACAGCGGGCAGGGAGCAGGAATGGCACTCTTCGACGGCACTACGGCACAGGGCGTGCTGGCACGCTCCGGTGGAGTGGGCATGTTGATGCTGGCGATGCTCGCGGCCATCGGGGTCGTGACCCTGCCGACCGTCCAGGCGCAAGCTGCCGAGTGGTGGGAACAGCTGCCGGGCTTCGGCGGCGCTCAGTCGACCCAGCCCCGGCGCCGGAGTGCACAGGACCGCGAGGCCGCCGAGCGCCAGCAGTTCGAGGACCTTCGCCCGAATGCGACGCCGTGGCTCAGCGAGGAGACGATCAGCGCCATCGACGCCGCCATCGAGCGCTACGAGCGCATCGCGCAGCGGGGCTGGCCGACGGTGGCGCGCGGCCGCACCATCCGGCCCGGCGACGACGACGAGCGCATCGCCGCCGTCAAACAGCGGCTGCGGGCGACCGGCGAGCTGCCGCGCTCCGACGATTACTTCGAGACTCTGACGCTCGACGACCGGGTCGAGCAGGCGGTGCGCAAGTTTCAGCGTAACAACGGCTTGCGCGTCACCGGGCGGGTCGATCGGGCCACCATCGACGCCATGAACGTGCCGGCGGCCGACCGCGTCGCCCAGCTGAAGCGCAATCGCGAGCGCATCATCGCCATGATGCAGCCGCGGACCGAGGAGAAATACGTCCTCGTCAACGTGCCGGCCTTCGAACTCGAGGCCGTCGAGCGTTACGAGGTCCGCCAGCGCCACCGTGTCATCGTCGGGCGCGAAGGACGCGAGACGCCGGACCTCAAGGGGACCATCCGCGCCGTCAATTTCTTCCCCTACTGGCGCGTGCCGACATCGGTGGCGACGCTCGACCTGATTCCGCGCCTGCGCAAGGAGCCGGAATACCTCAACCAGGAAGGCATCCGCGTCTACGACGGCAGCTACGACGGCCCCGAGATCCCGGCCACGCAGATCGACTGGTCGGCGGTCGATCAGAATCGCATCCGCTTCAAGCAGGACCCCGGCGACCGCAATGCCCTCGGCCTCGTCCGCCTCGACATGTCGAACGAGCACGGCGTCTACATGCACGACACGCCGATGAAGAACCTGTTCGACCAGCGCGGTCGCGCCTTCAGTGCCGGCTGTGTGCGCGTGCAGGGCGTGATGGATCTCGTCGAATGGGTGGCGCAGGGCGAGGCCGGATGGGAGCAGCCGGGCCGCGTGCGCGATGTTCTGGCCGCAGGCCAGGCCCTGGACCTGCAGCTTTCGCGCCCGGTCCCTGTGATCTTCGCTTATTTCACGGCCTGGGCGGAGCCGAATGGCGAGGTTCAGTTCCGCCCGGATCTCTACGGCCGCGACTTCCCGGTGAAGGTCGCCGGGCAGCCGGGTGAAACCGATCCTGACGCGCCGCCGCCGCCGCCCAACGGCATCGCGCCCTGACGAATTCAAGAAGGCCCGAGCACTGCTTCGGGCCTTCTTTTTTTGGCAGAACGTAAACGGATGGTTCGGACGCTCAATGTACTGATAACGCAGATTTATTCTTGGACTGCCGGGAACCGCGCCGGCTTCGCGCGGATAGGTCGCGCGGGCGGAATGCTCAATTCTTGCCTCGTTATATTGTGATGTTTGTGACTTGGTGCGTACAATCGCGCCAGGTTTCGATAGACGGCAGCGGACTCCGTGGACCTGCACCACAGAGGCACCGACGATTGCCGCGGGAAACCAGCGTCTCCGTAGTCGGCCTCCCGCCGGGCGGAGCGGGCCCGGGGAACGCCAATGAGCCGATCGCAGACACCCGATACCGGGAATGCGCCGTCGACGACCCTTTCCGTTGTGGCAAAGGGCGGCCTGCAGTCCACTGCCGGCAACGACGGCGTCGAGCGCCTCGCCATCGCCTTCGAGCGCAGCGCCAAGCGCTGGGAGATGGTCGCCTATCCGGCAATGGTCATTTTCACCCTGCTGGCACTCTACGGCTTCTACCAGATCTACTCGGTGACGCGCGAAATGCGCATGATGGCGGAGCAATTGCAGCCGCAGATGGGCGATCACATGAACCGCCTCACCGATTCCATGCAGACGCTGACCGCCAACATCGCCCAGATGTCGCGCAACATTCACGCCATGCAAGGCCGCGTCGCCGAGATGGCGACCGACACACGCGCCATGGCGCAGAAAATGGACCACCTCGACAACATGGACAAGCAGATGACCAGCATGAACCAGTCGGTTCAAGCGATGACTCTGCATACGGACATGATGCGCTGGAACATGGCCACCATGAACCGGACCATCCAGCGGCCGATGAACTTCATGAACAGCTTCATGCCGTGGTGAGAGTTGCGGTCCGCGCATGGCTGCGCTGCGGATGCGAAAAATTTGAGAAACGCATACCCTGATTAGCGTCAGATTTAGTAATTGAACTCAGTTCATGACGACATCAGGTCGCAGGCGTTGACCTTGACGTAACCTCATTCGGCCGCCAGTTTCCGTATTGCGGTGCACCAAGAAAGAATCACTGGTCCCGCCAAGCTGGCCGCTCGGGATCTCGACGAGGCGTTAAAGCCCTCCCGCTCAGAGCCTGCACGTCCTGCAAACGATTGAGCGGAGATGATGATGAGCAAGGATCCTTGCTGTTTCGGATGTGACGGTTGTCTCAACATGCTGTTGGAGGTCGTCGTGTTCGTCGGCATTTTCTTCCTGGCAGTCGGCGCCACGGCGCTGCCGCTGATCGCGCCCTGAGCGCGACGCATCCATGAACATCAAAATGGGCGGAGCCGCGTGGCTCCGCCCTTTTGCTTTGAGAACGTCAGCAAGCACAGCCTCGCACGCGCGCCGAGGTCCGCGTTTCAGCGGGCGGCCTTCGCCGTGATCGGGCAAGCGATGCCGGCCCGCTTGGCGAGGTCGGCCGCCTTCTCGGGCGCAAACTTGGCCAGCACCTCGGCGAGACATGCGGCGCGGGCTTCCTGCTTGCGGGCGATCAGGCGCTTGCCGGTCTCCAGGAACTGGTCTCCCGCCTCGTCGAGCTTGCCCTGCTGGAACAGGATGTTGCCGAGCTCACCCGTGAGGTCCGGATTGTCGGAGTAGCGCTGCGCCAGCTCGCGATACGCCGCCACCGCTTCCGGCTTGCCTTCGGAGAAGGCCTTGCGCGCCGCGCTCCAGGCTTGCTCCAGCGTCTGCGCGCCCGCGGCGCCGGCCGTATCCGGGCTGGTAGACGTGTTGTCCTTTGCATCAGCGGTCGGGGCGACGGCGACAGCGGCCGGGGCCGCCATCTTCGGTGCGGCGGGCGGCGTGACAGCCGGCGCCGGCGGCGCGGATGCTGAGGGAGCAGCGACAGGTGCGCCGGCCGGGGGCACCGGCTTGGCGGGCACATTGACTGCCACCTCCGGCATCGGCGGCTTGGTCTCGCCAGCCGCCGGCTTCGGAGGAACGGCGGCGTCGACAGGCGCGACCGCCAGCGGCGCCGCAGGGGTCGTTGCAGCGGCCGCCGGGGCGGCACTCGCCGGAGTACGCGCGGTGCTGGCGGGTGGCGCGACCACCGGCGAAGGCGCCGTCACGGGTGCACTCGTGGCCGCCGGGCTCGACGCTGCGGGGGCCGACGTCGTCGCGGCCGCGGGCACCGGCGGCAAAGGCGGAACCGGGGAGGTCGCCGGTACGGACTGTGCTGCCGCCGGCGTCTTCTCTACCGTCGTGACCTTGGGTGCCGTCGCGCCAGGCGAGGCGCTCGATCCTGCCGACGGCTTCGATGCGCCGGCGAGATTGGTGCCCGGCTTCGTCATCCACTGCCCCAGCACGTTGTCGGCGCACACTTTCGAGCTGACATCGCGCAGGATCGGGTCGTGATAGAGGTAACCGAGCGCTCCCGCGACGGCGATGCCGGCAAACAGCAGATGCGTGAACACGGAGCGCACGAAGCGGCGGAAGCGGCCGGGCTTGGGCCGGCCGTTGGCCGATACGGTCGGCGGCGTCAACGGTGCCTGTACCGTGGCACCACTGGCAGCCGCGGCCGCTTGCGGAGCGGCTTGTGGGGCGGTTGTCGGGACCGGTTGCGGCGACGCCTGTTGCGTGGCGGTCGTGGCCGGAGCAACCGGCGAGGCAGGCGCGGCCTGCGGCCCGGCACCCGGCGCGACCGGCTGCGGTGCAATGGCCGGAGCGGAAGGCTTCGCTTCCGGACGTGGCGCCGTCACGGTGGCATCCGTCCCCTTGGACTTGGTGTCGTCGGCTGCGCTGGTCATGTTCGCCTCATTGGGTCTTGCGACGGCGCTTCGGGGCGGCGTTGCGTGCGTTGCTGGCGCGGGCCTGCCGCTTGCCGCTGCGTTTGCGTTCGCCGCGAGCGGCCGGTGCGGCCTCTGCTTTTGGCTTCGACGGGGCAGGCTTGGCGGCGCCCGGGTCGGCGGTGGCAAGAGCGCTCGTCGTCACGTTCGTGACTTCGGGTTTACGCGCCGGCACCGGCATGTCGGCCTCGCCCGGCGGCGGCGAGATCGACGCCAGCATCGGCTTGCGCGCGGGCGTCGGCACCTCGGCGACAGACGCCAGCACTTCGGTTTCGGCCGTGGTTGCGGCTGGTTTGCGCGCCGGCACCGGCACCGCATCCGAACCCACGCCGTTCATGACAGCCGCCACCGTGGCACCGGCACCGAGCGACACGGCGACGCCGCCAACACGCACTTCGGCGCTGCCGAAGCCTTCTGTCGATGCCGTGACGGGGCGCGGCGCGTCGCCAGGCATCGGCGACGACATCGGCCTGGCGGGGCTTTCGGTCGCGGGCGCCGGCTTGGCAGAGGCGTCGGCGCCTTTGCCCTCACCCGCGTCTGAACGCGGCGCTGCGGA
>CALFEM010000594.1 GCA_937950105.1 uncultured Alphaproteobacteria bacterium
ACCGAGATCTACACTCTTTCCCTACACGACGCTCTTCCGATCTCCTCGCCGAGCACGTCTTCCTGCAGGAGTGCGGCAGCGTCGGCGAGGGCGCGGACCGGAGCGAGGCGCGCGTCGTCGAGGGTGCCCTGGCCGGGAGTGGCCGTGATGACGATGGCGCGGGAGAGGCTTTCAGACATTGGGCACCTTGCGATTGCAGCGTGGCGGCAGATAAGGGGTAATGGCTGAGGCTTGCATCAGGACATTCGACGCAGGCAAGCGGCATCGCGAACGGCGGGGACGGAAGTGACGACCATCGACGAGGTCATGCGCGGGATTGTCGGCCCGGAACGCCCCGCCGCCGTGCTGATTGCCGGGCCGACCGCGAGCGGCAAGTCGGCGCTGGCGCTCAGGCTGGCGGATGAGCTCGGCGGCGTCATCATCAATGCCGACAGCATGCAGGTCTACGCCGGGCTGCGGGTGCTGACCGCGCGGCCCGACGCGGCCGACGAGGCGCGCACGCCGCACCGCCTCTATGGCCACGTTCCCGTCGCGCAGGCGTATTCGGTGGCGCAATGGCTGGCGGACGTGGCGCGTGAACTGGCGGCAGCGCAGCGCAACGGCCGGGTGGCGATCATCGTCGGCGGCACCGGGCTCTACTTCAAGGCGTTGACCGAGGGGCTGTCGCCGGTTCCAGAGATTGCGCCGGACATCCGTATGCGCTGGCGCGAGGCCGGTGAGCGAATTTCCGCGGCGGACCTGCATTACCTGCTCGCGGCGCGCGATGCGGAGACCGCGGCGGCGCTGAGGCCGAGCGACAAGCAACGCATCGTCCGCGCGCTCGAGGTGCTGGAAGCGACCGGGCGGTCGCTGGTCGAGTGGCAGCGGATACCCGGCACTCCGCTTGTGGCGCCGCAGGATACCCGGCGTCTGGTTGTGCAGATGGACCGGGACCGACTCTACGAGCGCGCCGACCAGCGCTTTCGCGACATGGTCGAGACGGGAGCGCTCGAGGAGGTCGGCGCACTGGTGGCGCTCGGGCTCGAACCGGCATTGCCGGCGATGCGGGCGCTGGGCGTCGCGCCGCTCGCCCGGCATCTTGCAGGTGAGATCAGCCTCGAGGAAGCCATCGCGGTCGGTCAGCGCGATACCCGGCACTACATCCGTCGCCAGTCGACATGGCTCAGAAGATATATGATTGCCTGGAAGTCTGCTTCAGCGCAATAAATGGAATGGTCGCGACAAAATTGCTTTCCGAAAGTTTGTTTGATCGTTGACCGTCGGGTCGAGCGAGCGTAGCGTCCGCCGCCAAATCGGGGAGCGGATACCGGTCGGCTGTCCAATCCGGATGGCGCACGGGCCAGCGCTTCCCATCGAACGCTCGAACACTGGGAGAAGCTCATGGCACGCACGATGACCGGCGCCGAAATGGTGATCAAGGCGCTGCAGGATCAGGGGGTCGAGCACATCTTCGGCTACCCGGGCGGCGCCGTGCTGCCGATCTATGACGAGCTGTTCCAGCAGGAGAAGGTGCAGCACATCCTGGTGCGCCAGGAGGGCGGCGCCGTGCACGCGGCGGAAGGCTACGCGCGCTCGACCGGCAAGGTTGGCGTGGTGCTGGTCACGTCCGGCCCCGGCGCCACCAACGCGGTGACCGGCCTCACCGACGCGCTGATGGATTCGATCCCGATCGTCTGCATCACCGGGCAGGTGCCGACGCACCTGATCGGCAACGATGCCTTCCAGGAGTGCGATACGGTCGGCATCACGCGCCCCTGTACCAAGCACAACTGGCTGGTGAAGAATACCAACGACCTCGCCCGCGTGCTGCACGAGGCGTTCTATATAGCAAAGAGCGGCCGGCCGGGGCCGGTGGTGGTCGACATCCCGAAGGACGTGCAGTTCGCGTCGGGCAACTACGTTGGCCCGTCGAACATCCAGCACAAGACCTACAAGCCGCGCGTGAAGCCGGAGCAGCCGGCGATCCGCGAGGCGGTGGAGCTGCTCGCGAACGCGAAGAAGCCGATCTTCTACACCGGCGGCGGCGTCATCAACTCGGGTCCGAAGGCGAGCCAGTTGCTGCGCGAGCTGGCGCGGCTGACGGGCTATCCCGTCACTTCGACGCTGATGGGGCTCGGCGCTTTCCCGGCGTCCGACAAGCAGTGGCTCGGCATGCTCGGCATGCACGGCACCTATGAAGCCAACATGGCGATGCACGATTGCGACGTCATGTTCTGCGTCGGCGCGCGCTTCGACGACCGCATCACCGGCCGCCTCGATGCGTTCTCGCCCGGCTCGAAGAAGATCCACGTCGACATCGACCCTTCGTCGATCAACAAGAACGTGCGCGTCGACCTGCCGATCATCGGCGACGTGGCCTACGTGCTGGAAGACATGCTGCGCGCGTGGAAGGCGCGCGCGCCGCAGCTCGACAAGGCGGCGCACAAGGCGTGGTGCAAGGAGATCGACGGCTGGCGCGCGAGGAAGTCGCTCGCCTACAAGAAGCAGAAAGACGTGATCATGCCGCAGCACGCCATCGAGCGGCTGTTTGCGCTGACGCGCGACAAGGACGTCTACATCACCACCGAGGTCGGCCAGCACCAGATGTGGGCGGCCCAGTTCTTCCGCTTCGACGAGCCGAACCGCTGGATGACCTCGGGCGGTCTCGGCACCATGGGCTACGGCCTGCCGGCGGCGATCGGCGCGCAGCTCGCGCATCCGAAATCGCTGGTGGTCGACATCGCCGGCGATGCCTCGATCCTGATGAACATCCAGGAGTGCTCGACGGCGGTGCAGTTCAACCTGCCGGTCAAGGTGTTCATCCTCAACAACCAGTACATGGGCATGGTGCGCCAGTGGCAGCAGCTGCTGC
>CALFEM010000595.1 GCA_937950105.1 uncultured Alphaproteobacteria bacterium
ACCCGCCCTCATGCTCGCGTTCGCTCTCACGCTCGCGTTCGTAGCGGCGTCCGGCCATGGCGCATCGGCGCAGCGCGCGCGTGTCGAGCCCGAAGCGGCGACAGGGCGCACCGAGCGGTCACTGGCTATCGCGCGACGCCACATGGTCGCCGCCGGGCATCCGCTCGCCGCGGAGACGGGCCGCGAAATCCTGCGCAATGGCGGCAATGCGATCGACGCGGCCATAGCCACGGCCCTGGTGCTCAACCTTGTCGAGCCGCAATCGTCCGGGATCGGCGGCGGCGGGTTTCTGTTGTTCCACGACGCGGCGACGGGCCGCTTGCACGCATGGGATGGACGCGAAACCGCGCCGGCGGCCGCTCGTCCCGACAGGTTCCTCGCCGATGGCAAACCGATGCCGTTCATGGCGGCGGTGCGATCCGGTTCGAGCGTCGGTGTGCCGGGCCTCGTCCGCATGATGGGCGACGCGCATGCTGCGCACGGACACCTGCCGTGGGCGGCGTTGTTCGTGCCGGCGATCCGTCTGGCAAGGCAGGGTGTGCCGGTGTCGCCGCGGCTCAATGCGCTGTTGCGCGTGGCAGGCCCGGATCACTTCGACGCGGCCGCGCGCGCGACGTTTTTCACGACCTCGGGCGCGCCGGTCGCGGTTGGCGGGACGTGGCGCAATCCCGACATGGCAAGGACCCTGCTGCGGATCGCCTTCGGCGGTGCCGCCGCGTTCTACGAAGGCGAGACCGCGCGCGCCGTCGTCGATACCGTGGCTGGCGCTCCGGGCGCCGCCGATATGACGTTGGCCGACATCGCGGGCTACCGGGCGCTGGCGCGGGCGCCGGTCTGCACCGCCTATCGTATGCGCCGCGTGTGCGGCGTGGGACCGCCGTCGTCGGGTGGCATGACGGTCGCGCAGGTTCTCGCGCTGATCGAACCGCTCGATGGCATCGCCGGAGCAGAAGCCGCGCTGCAGGTGCACGGCGTGCACGCCATCGCGGAGGCCGAAAAACTCGCCTACGCGGATCGCGATCGCTATCTCGCCGATCCGGCCTTCGTCGCTCCACCGGCCGGCTATCTCGACAGCGCCTATGTCGCGTCACGGCGGCGGCTGATCGATCGCGATACGGCCATGCCGCCGCCGCCAGCGGGCGAGCCACCCGGGATCGAGGCGCCATCCCCCGGCGACGACGCGACCATCGAGCGCGGCGGCACCACGCACGTTTCGATCATCGACGGCGAGGGCAACGCCGTCGCGTTCACGCTCACCATCGAGGGCGCTTTCGGCTCCGGGCTGATGGCGGCCGGCTTTCTGCTCAACAACGAACTGACCGATTTCTCGTTTCGGCCGGTCGACGAGAGCGGCCGCGCCGTTGCCAATCGCGTCGAGGGTGGCAAGCGGCCGCGCAGCTCGATGGCGCCGACCATCGTCTACGACGCCGGAGGCGAGGTGGAAGCCGTGCTCGGCTCGCCCGGCGGCAATCGCATCATTCTCTACGTCGTCAAGGCGCTGCACGGACTGATCGACCGGCAACTCGACGCGCAACAGGCGGCGGATCTCGCGAACTTCGGCAATCGCGGCCTCGCGACCGAACTGGAGCGCCACGCGGACACGAAGGACCTCGCGGCGGACCTGATGCGGCGCGGGCATCACGTGGTCATCGACGAGATGACCTCAGGTCTGAACATCGTGGTCCGCCGCGAGGGCCGTCTCGAGGGTGGCGTCGATCCGCGGCGCGAGGGGCTGGCGATCGGCGATTGAAGGACACTCGCCTCGCGCTGCGCCCTCGTCGCGTCCGTGGTGGCGCAGACCGCGCCGCTGATGCCGCGCAGCCGGAGCAGCGCCGGCCGGCTCGCATCTTCGGCGCGCGAATGCTATCTCGCGGCGCGACAGTAGCGAACCAACCTGGAAGGCCGTGTTGCCATGACCGAGCCCACCACCGTCACCGTGATCGGCGCGGGCATCCTCGGGCTGTGGCAGGCACTCACGCTGGCGCGGGCAGGCCATCGCGTCACGCTGATCGAGGCGAGCGGCGGCGACGATCCGTTCGCCGCGACCGCCAGCCGCTACGTCGGGGCCATGCTGGCGCCCGACTGCGAAGGCGAGGCGGCGCCCGAGATCGTGCGCCAGCACGGGCACGCAGGACTGAAGCTCTGGCGGCAGGTCTACCCGCACCTGGTCGAGGCGGGCACGCTGGTTCTGGCGCAGCCGCGCGACCGATCGGAAATCACACGCTTCGCCCGCATGACCGGCGGCCACACGATGCTTGACGCAGATGCCGTCGGGCGGCTCGAGCCGGGTCTC
>CALFEM010000596.1 GCA_937950105.1 uncultured Alphaproteobacteria bacterium
CGTCATCGACGCCATTCGCAAGGGCCGCATGTGGCTCAATCTGCGTAACGTCGGCGCCGTGGATGCCCGCTATCGCGAGCTGCTCGACCAAGCCTTCGAGGAGGTCGCGCGCAATGTTCCCGGCTACGAAACCTATGCGCGCACCAACGGTATCCTGATCTCCTCGCCCAATGCGCAGGTCTATTATCACGCGGACCTGCCCGGGCAGTCGCTCTGGCAGCTCCACGGCCGCAAGCGCGTTTTCGTCTATCCCAACACGCCGCCGTTCCTTACCGAGGAGCAGCTCGAAAACATCGCGCTGTTCGAGGTCGAGATCGATATGCGCTATGAGCCCGAATACGATCGGCACGCTCAGGTGTTCGAAATCGGCGGCGGCGAGATGCTGCACTGGCCGCTCAATGCGCCCCATCGCGTCGAGAACCTCGATTGCCTCAACGTCTCGATGACCACCGAATACTGGACCGAGTACGTGCGCCGCCGGCAGATGATCAACATGGCCAACGGCATCCTGCGCGACAAGCTCGGCGTGACGCCGAAGAGTGTCGCGACCTCGGGCCCCGGCTTCTGGGCCAAGGCAGCATTGCAGGCGGGCGTGCGCCGCTCGGGGCTGTTGAAAAAGGCACGCCGCGCGCGCCGCCCGGTCGAGTTCCGTCTCGACCCGCAGACGCCCGGGCAGGTCATCGACATCGAGCCGCGCGCGGCTTGAGTGCCCCAGCGAAGCGAAGGCCGGGGATTGGTCCCTTGGCCCCCGCATTTCAGGCTCCGCCCGATGAAGGCCCCCTCACCCCGACCCTCTCCCCCGAGGGGAGAGGGAGAAGTGGCGGTGCGGCTCGCACGTCAGGGTCGAGGGGTCGAGGGGGCTCGCCCCCTCGCCTTCACTTCACTTCACGCACCGTGCCGGGCGGCGTTGCGAGTTCAGGAGTAGTTCGTGTCGAACGAGGCGGCATCGCCATTCGATCTGGCCGTCGAGCGAGGAGCCTTGCGCGTGTATGCCCTGCCGACCGACACGTGCGCCGAACCGCGCTTCGCCGTCGAGCGGGTGACGACGGCAGGGGTGCGCGCGCGCCTTGACGCTGCGCAGGCGGCCGGAGCGGTGGCCACGCCGTTCCAGTCCGCCGCATGGATCGCCGCGCTTGATGCGGCTCTGGCACCGGCACGCGCGGCGTCGATCGAATTGTTGTGGGTGACGGACGCCGCATCGCATGAGCTGATCGTCGCGCTGCCCATCGCCGTGCGCCGCGTCGGCGGCTTGCGTGTCGTCGAGACCGCCGATCTCGGCGTCGCCGATTATCAGGCGCCGCTGATCGGCCCGGCCTCCGCTTCGGTGACGTCCGACGCGCAAGCGTGCACTGCACTGCTGGTGGCGATCACGCGCGCGCTCGGCGATGCCGATCTGCTGCGCTTCGAGAAGATGCCGCACGCGATCTCCGGCCGCGTCAATCCGCTGGTCATGCTGGCGGGCGTGCGCGCCAGCCGCTTCGTCGCCAACCGCCTGCAGGTGCCCGATACGGTCGAGGCTTTCATCGCTTCGCGCGGCAAGAAATACCGCAAGGAAGCCGAGCGCTGTTTCCGCCGCATCGCCGACGAGGGTGAGGTCCGCTTCGAGCGCGCGTCGTCGCCGGACGAGATCAGAGCGGCGTATGCGCAACTCGAAGCGTGGCAGAGCATGCGCCACAACGAGGCGGGCCACGTCTACGCGCTCGACGATCCCGCCTTGAGCCGGTTCTACCGCGACCTCGCGCTCGCAGACGCAGACGGCGCGTCGCCTTTCGCCAGCATCTTCACGCTCAGCGTGGGCGACCGCTTCGTCGCCATTCTCTACGGCGTCGAGCACGCCGGCGCCTTCACGCTGCTGCGCATCGCTGATGCGGGGGCCGACTGGAAGCACGTCTCGCCTGGCCGGCTGGTGGTGATCGAGACCATGCGTCACATGGTGGCGCGCGGCGTCCGTTCGTTCGACATGGGCATCGGCGACTACCCCTTCAAACGCTGGATCGGCTGAACCGCCGAGCCACTGGCCGATGTCGAGCGGGCGCTGACGTGGCGCGCACTGCCGCGGGTGGCGGCCACAGCCGCCCGCCGCCGGCTGCGGGAAAGCCCGCGCATGCTGGCGCTGGTGCGCCGCCTGCGCGGGGCGAAGCCTGCCACGCACCCGACGCCGGAGGCCGACGCCGCCGACGCCTGATGATCGCGGCGGGCGGAGCCCGGGAGGGCGGGCGGATGGCGGCTTTGCGGCCCGCGCATCGATCCGCTATAAGGCGCGCGAACCGAACCACGGCCGCGCCCGGCCGCCAAACGTCTGAAGGCATCCAGCACACGCCATGGCCAAGCCGAACAAGAACGCCGGTCCCGAGGCCAGGCTGCCGAAAGGGTTTCGCGACATCGAGGCGGCGGAGCTGCGCGCGACGAACGCGATGCTGGAGACGATCCGCGCCGTCTACGAGCGCTACGGATTCGAGCCGCTGGAGACGCCCTCGATCGAGTACACCGACGCGCTCGGCAAGTTCCTGCCCGATCAGGACCGGCCGAACGAGGGCGTATTCTCGTTCACCGACGAGGACGATCAGTGGCTCTCGCTGCGCTACGATCTGACAGCGCCGCTGGCGCGCTACGTGGCGCAGAACTTCCAGACCCTGCCGAAGCCGTTCCGCCGCTATGCGACGGGCCTCGTTTATCGCAACGAGAAGCCGGGGCCGGGGCGCTTCCGCCAGTTCACGCAGTTCGACGCCGATACGGTCGGCGCGGAGAGCATCGCGGCCGACGCCGAGATCTGCATGCTCGCGGCGGACACGCTCGAAGCGCTGGGCATCGCGCGCGGCGACTACGTGGTGAAGGTCAACAATCGCAAGGTTCTCGATGGGATGATCCAGTCGGTCGGCGTCGATCCGGCCGACGATGCCAAGCGATTGGCCGTCTTGAGATCGCTCGACAAGCTCGACAAGTTCGATCGACAAGACATCGCGCTACTACTCGGGCAGGGCAGAAAGGATCAATCGGGCGACTTCACCAAGGGGGCCGGCCTCGCCACGGAACAAATTGATGCGCTGCTTGCATACGTGTCACAGCCGCCGCCCGACGATGACTTGGGAGCTAGCGCAAGACGTGTCAGCGGGTTTGAGCCGACTCAACTCTATATTGACGGTCTCGCAGAACTCGGCGCGATTAGCGATCTCGTGAAGGCCGCGGGGTACAACAGCGACCGGATTCGGATCGACTACTCCAGATCGGAAGAGCGTCGTGTAGGGAAAGAGTGTAGATCTCGGTGG
>CALFEM010000597.1 GCA_937950105.1 uncultured Alphaproteobacteria bacterium
ATAGAGCTGGGTTGCCGTCCGACTGCAACAGGAACTCCCTATTCCCTATTCCCTATTCCCTCACTGCCCCGCCCCCTTGCGCATGATGTCGGTCTGCAGGCTGTCGGGCGTGACCCATTCCTCGATCTTGCCGAGCGCGGGCACGTTCTCGATCAGCCACTGACCGAACCAGTTGAGCGAGCCGGTCAGGAACAGCAGGCCGGTGATGACCAGCACGATGCCCATCACCTTTTCCATGGTGCCGAGGTGGCGGCGGAAGCGGTGCATGAAGCCGAGGAACGGCTTGATGGCGACCGCGGCCAGAATGAACGGGATGCCGAGCCCGAGCGAATACGCCGCGAGCATCGAGATGCCTGTCGACATGCTGCCCTTGTCGGCGGCGAGCGCCAGCACCGTCGCCAGGATCGGGCCGACGCATGGCGTCCAGCCGAAGGCGAAGGCGAGGCCGATGACGTAGGCGCCGACGTAGCTCGCACTCCTGGCCTCGGTGTGATAGCGCGCCTCCGAGTAGAGCAGCGGAATGCGCAGGATGCCGAGGAAGTGCAGACCGAAAATGATGATGACGACGCCCGCCACCATCGACAGTTCACTCTTGTAGGTCTGGATCAGCTGCCCGAACGCCGAGGCGCCGGCGCCGAGGCCGATGAACACGGTCGAGAAGCCGAGCACGAAAAACAGCGAGGCGACGACGACGCGCCGCCACACCGCGCGGTCGATCCCCTTCTCGTCGGTCATCTGCTCGAGAGTCGTGCCGCCGAGATAGCCGAGATAGGGCGGTACCAGCGGCAGCACGCAAGGCGAGAGAAAGCTCGCGAGGCCCGCGAGGGCGACACCGAGATAGATGTGTGCGTCGGCGAACATTGGCGCTCCAGGTCGTGGGGTCGAGGGGGTGCGCCCCCTCGCCTTCACTTCACTGTTTTAGGTCGCAACGCAATCCGCCCGAGCGTCGCGGCCGATCACATTCCGACGACCTTGACGGTTTCCATCTTGATCGGCCCGATGACCTTCTTTCCGGAGATGTACTTCTCCATGAGGTCGTAGACGGCCGGACCTTCCGTGCCCTGCTGGACGGACGCCCACCCGGCGACCACGTACTTCTTGTCCGGTTCGATCGGCTTGCCGCTCTTCAAGTGCGTCATGCCGGAGATGCGCTTGCCCTTGTCCTCTTTCGGCGCGCACGTGTAGCCCATACCGCCGACGCGGACCATGTCGCCACCCTGCTGGAAGAACGGGTCCTTGTGGAAGAGGTTGTCGCAGACGTCTTCCATGATCTCGTGCAGCTGCGCGCCGGTGAGTTCGTTGCGGTACACGTTCGGATAGGTCATGCCGGTCTGCGTGTAGAGGTCGTCGATGGTGATGTCCTGGCCGGGCAACAGCGTCGTGCCCCAGCGGAAGCCGGGCGAGATCGATATCTCGGCATCGCGCTCGGCCATCAGGCCCTCGCAGATGAGATCGTCCCAGGTGCCGTTGAAATTACCACGCCGGTACAGCATCCCTTCGGTCTTGGCGATGACGCGGTTGCATTCCTTTTCATAGGGCGCGCGCACCTCGGCGATCTTCGCCGCCATCTCCTTGTCCGGCTCGATGGCATCGGAGAACACCGGGATCATGGTCGAGTTGTAGTCGACGACCTGCCCGCCCTTCACCTCGAGATCGATCCGGCCGAGATACTTGCCGTGCGAGCCCGACGACAGCACCAGCGTCTTGCCGATCTTGAGCGCGACGGGGATCGAGTCGTGCGTGTGGCCGGTCAGGATGACGTCGATCCCCTTGACCACGGTGGCGAGCTTCTGGTCGACGTCGCAGCCGTTGTGCGAGAGCAGCACGACCACCTCGGCGCCATCGGCGCGCGCCTTGTCGACGTGCTGCTGCACACGCTCCGGGCGGATGCCGAACGACCACTTGGGGAACATCCAGCGCGGGTTGGAGATCGGCGTGTACGGGAAAGCCTGACCGATGACGGCGACCTTGACGCCGCCCTTCTCGAAAATCTTGGTCGACTCGAACACGGCCTCCTCGAACTCGTTGTCGACGACGTTGCCGCCTAGGAACGGATAGCCGAGGTTGTCGATCACTTCCTTGATACGCGCGTCGCCGTAGGTGAACTCCCAGTGGCCGACCATGGCGTCGGGCTTCAGCAGCTTCATGCAGTCGATCATGTCCTGGCCCTTGGTCTTCAGGGCCGTATACGACCCCTGCCAGGTATCGCCGCCATCGAGGAACAGCACCTTGTCGTCACCGCGATCGGCGCGGATCGACTTCACCAGCGTGGCGATGCGATCGAGACCACCGAGCCGGCCGTACTCCTTCGCCAGGTTGACGTAGTCGACCATGGTATGGGCGTAGGCGTAAGCGCTGCCCGGCTTGATCCCGAAATGCTTGAGGAAGTCCTCGCCGACCAGATGCGGCGGGATACCTTCGAACGCGCCGACGCCGAAGTTCTCGGAGGGCGGGCGGAAATAGATCGGCTTCAACTGCGCGTGGCAGTCGGTCAGGTGCAGCAGCGTGACCTGCCCCTTGGCGTCGAACTTCAGCAGATCGGCCTGCGACAGCTTCTGCTGGGCGGCAACGCGCGTCAGCCCGCCGGCAAAGCCGGTGACGGCCGCAGTCGCGGCGGCAAGTTCGATGAAGTGGCGACGAGTCAGCATGGCGGCCTCTTGGGGGAAGGGCTCGGGCAAGGCGCGTGAAGGCGAGGGAACTCTCCCCCTCGACCCCGCACCTGGGCAAAGGGCACGGAGCGCGTGCGCCGGAAAAGAGTGGGCTCCGGGAAGGCCCGGAGCCCACGCGATCGTCACTTGTTGACGGGCGATTCCTTGTCCATCAGCAGCGCCGTGAGGTCCTTGATCTGCTCGATGGTCAGGATGCCGTTGGTACCGAAGCGCGGCATGTTCGAACACGGGAAGGCGACATGCGAGTTGTAGATCTTCTGGTACGCTGCCTTCACTGCCGCGTCCGTGAAGTCACGCAACTTGCCGTAGCCGGTCAGTGACGGCCCGATGGTGCCGTACGACACTTCCTTCTTGTCGAGCTGGTGACAGGCGTAGCAGTTGCCGCCGATCGGGCGATCCGCAGGGTAGTCGGTGAAACGCATGCCGTAGCCCGACTGCGCCAGCTTCTCGCCGTTCTTCCAGTCGCCGGTCAGCTTGCCGTCCTCGGGATACTTGATCGAGGCGAGCGCCGCCGCCTTGATCTCCTCGGCCACATCCTTGTCCGGCGAATTGCGGGTCGCCGAGCAGGCCTTCATGGTCGGGTCCTGTTCGAGCCGCGCCTTCCATTCGTCGTTCGATTTGGTCCACCCCGTCTTGACGATGGCATCGACCTTGGCGGCATCGGCCTTCTCGGCCGCGTGAGCCGGCACGGTAGCGGCAAACGCCGTCGCGACGAGCGCGATTGTGAGCTTCTTCATGTCCGTTCCTCGCCTCAGCGCTTGATACCGGGCGAGGCGATCTTGCCGCCCGCCGCCGTGTTCACCAGATACGCCGTCAGCGCGACGCTCACGTCGGAACCGAAATCTAGCTTGTCGATCCGCATCTGCCA
>CALFEM010000598.1 GCA_937950105.1 uncultured Alphaproteobacteria bacterium
ACGAGATGCCTAAGTGACTGGAGTTCAGACGTGTGCTCTTCCGATCTTGAAACGCGCTTCCAAATGCGTGCCCTCGCCGGGGGCGGAACGAATGTTCAACTCGCCACCCATGGCGCGAATGCGATCGGTGAGGCCGCGCAGCCCCAGCCGGCTGGAGACGGTGTCGGCCGGCGTCCTGGTGATGCCCGGTCCGCTGTCGGACACGGTCAGCACGACATGCGTTCCGGCCATACGGGCCGAAACCCGCTGTCCCGCGCCGCCGGCATGCTTGAAGGCATTGTTGAGACCTTCCTGCACGAACCGGTAGGCGCAGATGACGAACGGCAGCGGCATGCCGTCGGGAAGGCGGTCGTCGAGATCGAGAGCAACGGTGCTGCCGCTGCGCCGCTCGTGCATGGTCACCGAAAGCTCGATCGCCTGCGCCAGCGTGCAATCGTTGAGCTCGGGAATGGTCATCCCGGCGCAGATGCTGCGCACCTCCTTCAGCGAATCCGAAAGGGCACCGCGGATGATCGAGAAGTCGTGCTCGACCGCCTCCGGAGGTCTCGCCGCGCCGCCCGCACGGGGCCGCAAACCATCGAGCCGCAGCAGACCGAGACTGATGAGCTGCGCCGGACCATCGTGCAACTCGGCGCCGATCTGGCGCAGGAACTGCTCGTTGGCGCTGACGGCGCGCTGATTGGCCTGCGTGACCTTGCGTTGCAGAAAGCGATTGATCGCAAGCGTGCGGGACAGCTCCTCGACCCGGATCGAGAGCGACGACTTCTGCTGCGAAATGGTCTGGGCGCCCCGGCGCACGATCTGGAACAGCGAAGCAATCAGCACGAGGGTCAGACCGCCGACCGTCGCTGCCGTCTCGATGTAGCTGGCGCGCATCTCGCGACGGAGATCCTGCGCGACCTGGTAGATCTCCGCGACGGCGATCACGGCATTGTCGGAGGCGCGGAACACCGGCGAATAAATCTCCAGGATCGGCACGTTGAACCGTCGCTCGATCTGGTTCTCTTCGTCGCTCAGGTCATCGAACTCGGTCGCGACGTGCCCCTGCCACGCTTCGCGCAGCGGCGCTGTCTCGGGATACTGGTGTCCGATATGGCGATGATCCTTGGCATAGACGACGCGACCGCCCGGTGCCCAGATCTTGATGCTGGCGATCCGATCGCGCAGCATCGTCTGCTGTGAGAAGATCGCGTCGAGCCGATCGATCGTCGCCGCCGACAGCTTTCCTGCCTCGGGCAGCTCCTGCACATAGGGCTCGACGAAGCCGTGCAGATAGAGCGCGGCGTTGGCGGCCGAGTTGGCGATGATGCCCTTGACGATGCGATCACTGACCCAGGCGCCGAGCACGGTCATGAAGGCCGTGACGACGACCGACGCGACGATGACGAACTGGATGTGGAGTTCGCGCTTTGCCCACCAACCGGACAGGCGGCCCGCCAACCTCGGCAGTCCGGATGCGGCGGCACCGACATACGCAACGACATTGGCGGAGCTGACATGAGCCACCCAGGAACTCCCTAACTAAGGTCCCGTGGATACGCGGCATTGCATGCGATTGCTTATAACACAATTTACGATCCCAGCGAGCCAAATTGATGTAAATCAACGTAACTCGACAATTCCGCAAATTCGCAACATTGGCTGCAAGCGGATCAATTCGATCGACGAACGTCCCGATAAAGCATGGCTTTCGCTCAGTTTTGCGCCATCTGAATTGCCGTTGACAGAGAAACTTCCAGAACCCGCGTTCAGCGCACGAGCACACGATCCAGCTGCTCCCGGCGGTCGGGGGGAGTCGCCCGTTGCGGGCGTGTCGTCAGATTGATGCGATCACGGAATTCGGCGGCAATGCCGCGAATCTGGTTCGCGTCTTTGACGATCTGCGGCGTTATGGCGATCAAAAGCTCCGTACGCCGGATCTGATCGTCCTTGTCCTTGAACAGATTTCCGAGCACCGGAACATTGCCGATCAGCGGCACCTGCTGGCGTGCCTTGCGCGCCCGGTCCTGCATGAAGCCGGCAAGCACGATGCTCTCGCCGCTGTTGACCGCGACAGTGGTGTTGATGCGCCGCTGCTGGATGGTCGGCGAGTCGATGGTCGAAGTCGTCGTCGGCACGACGTCGCTCACCTCCTGCTCGATGTCGAGTAGGATGCGGCCATTGTCGCCTATGCGCGGCGTCACACCGAGAATGACGCCGGTCGATCGGAACGAGATGGAGTTGACGATCGGCGCGGCCGGATCGGTCGAAGCGACGGCCGACTGCGTCGCGATCGGCACCTCGTCACCGATCTGCAGCAGCGCCCGCTTGTTGTCGAGCACCATCATGGACGGCGACGACACCACGTTCACATCGGTGATGTCGGAGAGCGCATTGAGAGCGATCTGCACGTTCGGCATGTTGAGGAAATAGGAGAACCCGGGGAAGCGCGGCGCCACCGCGCCGAGCACGCTGTCCGTCAAACGGAACTGGCTCGCCTGCGACTCGAAGAACCATCTGAGGCCGAAACGAAGCTGGTCGTTCAGCGTCACCTCGGCGATGGTCGCCTCGAGCAGCACCTGCGATGGCGCCACGTCGATGCGCGACAGGATTTGTTTGACGCGCTTGTACTCGCGCGCGGTCGCCGTGATGACCAGCGCATTGTTCGGTTCGTCGGCGACCACCTTGATGCCGCTCCGGAGATCACTCGGCGGTGCATAGGCTGGCAGCGCGCCCGTCTCGACCGGGGCTGCCGCTGTGCCCTCGTCATAACGGCTGCCGGCGACCGTGGATGGCGCGGCGACAGCTCCGCCTGCGGCGACCGACGCAGCCGCCGGCGCGAGCGGCGACGAGGCCGTCAACGGCCGCGGCTCGATGGACGTTGTGCGCCGCGCATCGAGCGTCTGCGTCGTCAGCGGCGCATCGGCGGAAGATGACGTCGTGACCGGCTGGCCGCCGGGCGGCAACGCGCCGACGACCTGCTCACCGGCCCTGTCGTTCGATGGCGTGTAGACCTTCGTCAGCAGCTCCGCCAGCTCGCGCGCGGGGCGATTCTGCACGTGATAGACATTGACGTGGGCCTCGCTCTCCTGGCCGACGAGATCGATGCGGCGGATCCACGCCTGTGCCTTGGTCAGGTACTCGCGCCGTGCCGTGATGACGAGCACCGACTTGAGGCGGCGGTTCGGCACGAAGCGCACGACACCCTTGACGGGGCTCTCGCGGTCGTTCGCGAAAATCGTATCGAGTTCCTGCGCGATCGCCTCCGGATCGCCGCTCTCGACCGGGAACAGGCCGAACGACATGCCGCGCATCCAGTCGACATCGAAGGTGGCGACAGTGTCACGGATCGACGACAGCTCGTTGGCGGTGCCGCTGACGATGAGGACGTTGCGGCTCTGGTCGACCTTGAGAATGGACGCCTGCGGTGCCAGCGCGGAGAGGATGCGCTGCATCTCCTCGGCGGCGACATAGCGCAGCGCCACGATCTCGTTCCCGAGCCCTGCGGATCGCTTATCGCGGCCACGGCGAACGAGGCCCGATGGCGCCGCGCCCTCGGCGGCGACGATGCGATAGATGCCGTTGTCGACCACGAGAGCGGCGCCTTCGGCCCGAACGAGGCTCTCGAACGTCGCCAGCAGATCGGCCTTCGGGATCGGCACGGCGGTGCGCAGCGTGATCGAACCCTTGACGTTGTCGGCTACCACATAATTGAGCTTCAGCACGTCGCCGAGCACGGTGCTCGCCACCTCCTGGATGGTGGCACCCGACAGGTTGAGCGTGATGCCGTCGGCGGTTTCCTGCGCACCGGCGGGAGGAGCCCCGCCAGCCTGGGGCGGCGGCTTGCCGAGCATCGGCTCGCTCGCGGGGAACAAGCGCGGAGCAGTGGTTTCGACGTCTGCGGCATCGGACGTGCGCACCCCGGGACGCTGCGCGGCGGAACCGATCTCGCTGCCGCGCGACGGCCCGCTCAACGGCCCCGGCAACGCCAGCTGCTCGTAGGGCAATGTGCAACCCGGGAGAATAACGGCCAATGCGCAAAGTGGTGCGACCCGCAGAGCGCGCACGAACCGGAGCCATGGCCCGACGGTCACTCGCTTCCTCCCTGAGTGCGCCCCCCATCGCCGCGGAGGCCCGTTGCTCACCTCGTCCGACATTCCCATCCGCGCGTCGCCGTGCCTCTCCCAGCGCTGCGCCTCTGGTTCGTTACACCCCGGCCGCATCAGCGGACAGGGGGCAGGCCAGGCTCAGGGCTCTTTCCCGACTCGCGTGTCACGATTCGGGGACAGGGGCCCAGTCGTCGGGTTGCACCGTCCACCATGATCGTAGAGTTGTGGACAGACCAGAGCCCGATGCGGCCCTGAGAGCGCACGCACACATCTGCACAAGCGGAGGAGCCAGCGGGCGGCGCACGTTGCTCATTGCGCCGATGAGTTGGTCCTGACGGTCAACTGCTGGCGGTGGCCGCCGGCTTCGAGCCAGACCTCTCCGGGGCCGATCTCGGCGACGCGCCAGCCTTGCAGCATCTCGCCCTCGGCATACCAGACACCACGCGCCGAATCGCCGAGGCGGAGCAGCGCCCGCGTCGGCGTCCGGCTCGAGCCCGCGACGCCCACCAGCCGCAAGCCCTCGGGCAACGGCGGCGGCGGGGAAGCAGCAGAGGCTTCGGCCTGTGCCACCGCGGGCGGCGGTTCATCGGCAGGCGCCGCTTCGGTTTCCAGGGGCTTGACCTCGGTCGGCGGCGCCTCGACGCGCGGTTGTGGCGGCCGGCGGGTGCCCTGGAACAACGGGCGCGCCAGCGTCTCGCCGAGCGAAGCCAGCTCCGGCACGTCGCGAACGCGCGGAGGTGACGGTGGTGGAGCTGGCGCGATAACGCTCGCGTCGCCCGTGCGCGGGCTGGTATCGATCGGCATGGTCGCTGCATGCCAGAGCACCCCGGCGGCACCGAGATTGGCGAGCACCGCGGCTGCCATCAGCGCGGGCGCGCGACGCGTGCCTCTAGCGTGCGCCATCACCGGCCTCCTCTGCGGGCATATCGGGGCTTGCCACCGGGCTCTCACCTGCTCCCGAGGCGGCGGTCGGCTCCCCGGCGCGCGGGCCGGCGGCGCCATAGGCGGCGAGCGTGACGTTCAGTTTATCGCTGTCACCCGTCTCGCCGAGCATGGCCAGCCGCCCCGCCTCCGGCGCGATCACGAGTGTATCGATCAACACCAGCGGCGTGTGGCGCTCGAGGGCCACGAGCAGGCGCTGCAGCGCTGCCATCGATGCGTCGAAGCGAGCCTCCATCCCGATCACGCGGACCTCGCCGGCCGGACGCGGCGGCAGCGCGCGTGTCGAAGCGAGCCGAACCCCTTCCGTCTTCGCTGCTGCCTTCAGGATCGCCAGCAGATGCGCACCCTTGAGCGCGTCGCTCTCGCCGTCGAGATACGCGCGCGCCGCCGTCGCTGCCATTGCAGCCGGCGGCGGGGAACGACTGTCCTCCTGGCGCGCGGCAATCTCTCGCTCGAGCCTTCCGATCAGCGTTCGTGCCGCCTCGATGCGGGTCCGAGCTTCATCGAAGCGCGCCTGCACCGGCACGATGGCCATGGCGTAGACGCCGGCAAGTAGTGCGGCCAGCAGCGCCAACGCCAGCAACCTGCGACCGAGCGTGGCGATGCCTCCCCTACTCATGGCGCGCCTCGCGCCGTAGCGGCAGCACTTTGCCCGGCCGGCGCCACCAGCGTCGCCTTGAGCGCGAAACGCTCCTTGCCGACACGCGCGTCGAAGGTCACCGGAGCCGACAGCGCAGCCCCTGCGAACGCATCCGCGCGCTCGAACAACGCCACCAGGGCCGCCGCCGAGACGCTGTAGCCTTGCACTTCGATGTCGCGATGGTCGATGCGCAGCGAGGTGAGGAAATCCGTGTCGGGCAGCACGCGCGTCACCTGGTCGATGACGAGCGCGCGCGAGATCTCAGCCGACGCGAGGTCGCGGAGTGCCGCGAGATCACCGGTCGCGCCCGCCCGTGCGCGCCGCTCTGCACCGAGACTCGAAAGCTGCTCACGCAATTCGCCCGCGCGCGCCTCGAGTCCGGCCAGCGCCGTCTCGTGCCGGTCGATAGCGACGAGCGCCGCTGCGATAGCAAGCGCCGTCGCGGTCAATGCGAGCAGCCGCGGCGCCGTTCGAGGTGACTCTTGCGGACGCTCGGCGGCGAGCAGATCGACCGGCAGGACACGTTGCTCTTCCGCATCCCAGCACTCGACGCGCTCGACTTCGAGGCCGGCGGCGGCGAGAGGTTGCCGAGCCCGCGCAAGGATGTCGCGCCGCGCGATCACGTGCAGCACGGTCGTGTGGCCGGTGCGTGTCGCGGGCGTT
>CALFEM010000599.1 GCA_937950105.1 uncultured Alphaproteobacteria bacterium
GTCGGGCGGCCGCACGCGGCGACATCCTTCCCCGCCGTCAGCGCCCGCACCGTGCAGCGCGACGGCATCACCTTGAAGTGCGGGATCTGCGCGACGATGTGCACGCGGATGCCGCGGCTGCGGAAGAACGCCACGGATCGTGCGAGCGCGTCGGCGAGCTGCGGCATCCCTGCCGGCAGCCGCGCGCCGTCGGACCGCCAGTCGATGTTGCCGTGATAGTTGGCCCACACGCCCGACAGGACGACCAGCTTCAGCCCCGGATTGGCGTCGACAAAGCGGCGCGCGACATCGTGATACGTCGTGCACGCTCGCTGGTCGCGCTCGCTACGCGTTTTCACCACCACGTCGAACAGCGGCGCGCAGGCACTATTCGTCACCTGCCGCCCCGACACGCCCTGCGCCGCGGCCCATTTCGTCAGCATCGGCACCAGATGATCGGCGTTGGAATCCCC
Source organism: uncultured Alphaproteobacteria bacterium (assembly GCA_937950105.1). Lineage (GTDB taxonomy): Bacteria > Pseudomonadota > Alphaproteobacteria > Rhizobiales > Hyphomicrobiaceae > JAEUMD01. Next base: position 453 of record CALFEM010000599.1, read on the forward strand.
GAACACGGCAACCTCGTAGCTCGAGCCGATCGGCTTCGGCCGGCCGAAGTTGCAGATGTCGTCGCGCACGAACGCATTCTCGGAGCCATCGCACGCGGAGCGCAGCGGATTGCCGTGCGCGATGTCCTCGTACACCTTGCCGACCTGCCCGTCGAAACGCTGCGGCAGACCGTCGAGCGCGCGGATCGCTCCACCCGTGAGCGCGATCGATCCCATCACAGCGCCGCCCACGAGCAAGGTTCGCCACGCCTCGCGTGAGGCCAGTGGGCCGTGCACCCGGAACGGCTTTTCCACGTAGCGCCACGACAGCACGGCCGCGACCACGGCAAGCGCCACGGCCGACAGCGTTTCGATCACCGCCAGATGACGGCTCAGCGCGAACTGCGCCAGCGACAGGATCGGCCAGTGCCAGAGGTAGAGTGAGTACGAGATCAGGCCGAGGAAGACGACCGGCCGCCACGCCAGCGCCCGCACGACGAGTGGCGCGGGCTTGCCGTCACCCGCACCGAGCCCGGCCGCGATCAGCAGCAGCGTGCCGGCGACACTCGGCAGCGCCGAGAGCCCGGGAAACCGCGACGCGGGCGTGAGCAACACCGCACTCGCAACGATCGCGGCAAGCCCGACGACAGCAAGCACCTCGGCAAGGCCGCGGCCCGGCGACACGTTCGCGGCGACGATCGCCAGCAGGCATCCCGCCAGCAGCTCCCACGCGCGCGGCAGCAGCAGATAGAAGGCGGCGTCGGGATTAGCGGAGAGCTTCACCTCGGCATAAGCGAGCGACGCGGCGAGCAGCAGCGCCGTCAGCGCACCGAGCGCAACCCGTGACAGGCGCGGCGCCAGCAGCAGCAACAGCAGCGGCCATGTCAGATAGAACTGATCCTCGACGGAGAGCGACCACGTGTGCAGCAGCGGCTTCTCGTCCGGTGGCGCCGAGAAGTATCCAGCCGTCCGGTAGAACAGGAAATTCGCGAACATCAATGCAGCCGCGACAGCGCTGCGCCCCGTCTCGCGATAGGTCTCCGGCGACAGCAGCAGCGCGCCCGCAACCAGCACGGCGGCGATGGTGACGGTCGCTGCCGGCAGCAGGCGGCGCACGCGGCGGGCGAAGAACACGGGCAACGAGAACGTGCCCGCCTGCATCTCGGCGAGGATCAGCCGCGTGATGAGAAAGCCCGAGATGACGAAGAATACGTCGACGCCGACATAGCCGCCGGGGAGCAGATTGGGAAACGCATGGAATACGACGACGGTCGCAATGGCGACGGCGCGCAAGCCATCGACATGCGGCATGTAGAACGCGCGATCAGCCCCGGTCTCGCGCTTTGGCGGGGCCGGCGCAGCGTGCGCGGTTGCCTGTCGCAATGCGGTCTCGATAGCTGCCTCGTCGTTCCCCGAATTCCCTGCAACCTGCTGTCGGCCCGGGGACATCCGTACCCGTCGCGAACAGCATGAGAGACGCCCGACCCTGCCCCCGATCTCGGCTCTTCCGGTCGTGCTCGTAGGGCATCCCGCGAGGAGCGGTCAAGCTGGCCGGTGGTTTTCGCTGAACGACGCTGCACATTGGCGCGGTGGTGGCAGAAGTGCCGGCTTCTCGTGGCCATCACATTGCGCGGCACCGAAACGATATTAGAATCAGTCGAATGATGTGCGAGGCTGGCGGCCGCGGCACCGGTCGGCCTAGAGCATCATCCGATCGCACGGAATCGCCTTCGGCGATTCAGCGGTCGGATAA
>CALFEM010000600.1 GCA_937950105.1 uncultured Alphaproteobacteria bacterium
ACGAGGTGCCTAAGTGACTGGAGTTCAGACGTGTGCTCTTCCGATCTCGTTCCGCAGCTCGAGCCGCAAAGCGGCAATCCCGCCGACGATGCCGAGCGCGCGGAGAAGGCCCGCATTGCCCGCATGGCCGGCCAGGCGCGCGAGTCGAGCGTGTTCTTCCGACTGCAGGCGAAATCGGCACCGGCGGGACGACCGGCGGCGGAAGCACGGCCAGATGCTGTCACGCGACCTGCGTCCACGGCGGACGCAGACCTGGCCAGCCTCACTGCGCTGCGTGCCGCCGAGCGCGTGAGGGCGCTGGCTTCGGGCGACCTCGGGGCGACAGTCACGGACACAAACGACCAGACACGCAAGCTCGCTTTCCTCAAGTCGGGCACCGACGACAAGATCTACAATCCACACGCGCTGCAAAAGCCCGTATCGCCATACCAGGTCATGGCGGGCACGATCATCCCGGCGAGCCTCGTCTCGGGTCTCAATTCCGACCTGCCCGGCTTCGTCATCGCCCAGGTCACCGAGCACATCTACGACACGGTGACCGGCCGTCATCTCCTGATTCCACAGGGCTCACGCCTCGTCGGCCGCTACGACAGCGTCGTCGCCTTCGGCCAGGAGCGTGCGCTCGTCGTCTGGCAGCGCATCATCCGTCCCGACGGCACCTCGATTGTCATCGACAATCTGCCCGCGACGGACACCGGCGGCTACGCCGGGCTCGCCGACGAGGTCGACCAGCATACCTGGAAGCTCATCAAGGGCATCGCGCTGTCGACCCTGCTCGGCATCGGCAACCAGCTCGCGTTCTCGAGCACCGACAGCGACCTCTTGAAGGCGCTGCGCGAATCCGCCGGCCAGACCACCAACCGCGCCGGCCAGCGCATCGTCGAGCGCAGCCTCAACGTGCAGCCGACCATCACCGTTCGCCCCGGCTGGCCGCTACGCGTCATCGTCCACAAGGACCTCGTGCTCACGCCCTATCTCGATCCATCCGCCAAGTAAGGAGACAAAGGCATGCCGATCATCGGAACGTTCTCGCCTGCCAAGGACGGCTACGCCGGCACCATCCGCACGCTCACTTTCACGGCGCGCGTGAAGTTCGTCGCCAACGATCACAAGCCGGGCGATGGCGCGCCGGACTTCCGCATCCTGGCCGACACCTACGAGATCGGCGCGGCGTGGCGCCGGATCAAACAGGGCACCGAGTAGAGCTACCTGCGGGTCAAGCTCGATGACCCGACACTGCCGCAGCCGATCTGGGGCGCCCTGCTCGAAAGCAGCGACGACGGCGTGGTCCGGCTCGTGTGGCGGCGCGACAAGCGCGATGAGGGCTGAGCCATGGCCCTGCCCGGCGCGAGAGCAGACATCAGATCAGCCAGCACGACGCCGACACCGCTGCCGTGGCGGCTGATCGCGTTCGTACTGCTGCCATTCGCGGGCGGGTTCTATCTCTCCTATCTCTACCGCTCCGTGAACGCGCTCATTTCTGATCACCTCTCCAGCGAGCTCGGCATCGGCGCGGCTGAACTCGGACTGCTGACATCGGTCTATCTGCTCGTCACCGCATTGGCGCAGGTCCCGCTTGGCGTCATGCTCGATCGCTACGGTCCCCGCCGCGTGCAAGCCGCGCTGCTGATCGTAGCGGCGATCGGTGCGCTGCAGTTCGCGATCGCGCGCGGCTTCTGGAGCCTGCTGATCGGCCGGGCATTGATCGGGCTCGGCGTCGCGACCGCGCTGATGGCAGGTATCAAAGCGGCCGTGATGTGGGTCCCGAAAGAGCGCCTGGCATTCGCCAATGGAATCCTGCTCGGGCTTGGTACGCTGGGAGCGGTAACGGCAACAGCCCCCGCCGAGATCATCGTCGGCTCGAGCGGCTGGCGCACGCTGTTCATCGGACTCGCGACCTTGACCCTGGCGAGCGCGGCTTCACTCTGGCTGCTGGTGCCGGAAGCTCCATCGTCTCGCCGCAGCCCCGATGCGAGCACTACCGCCGGGTTGCTCGCGGTCGCACGCAATCGCCGCTTCTGGCACCTCGCTCCGCTCGCCGGCCTGGTCATCGGTACATCCTGGGCGCTGCAGGGCCTCTGGGCCGCGCGCTGGCTCGCCGATGTCGATGGTCTATCGCGCGGCTCGATCGTCTCGCATCTGCTGGCGATGGCACTCGCCCTCAGCGCCGGCGCCTTCGGGCTCGGCTGGGCCGCCGATTGCCTGACCCGGCGCGGCATCAAGCTGGAGATGCTGTTTGCTGCCGTCGCCGCCGCAACCATCGTGGCACAGCTGGCGCTTGTCGCGCCTGTTCCACTGCCGCCGATTCTACCCTGGTGCGTCGTTGCGACAGCCGGCAGCGCCACCGTCCTGAGCTACGCGATCCTCGCCACGTACGTCCCGCGCGAGCTTGCCGGCCGAGCCAACGCTCTGCTCAATCTGTTCCACTTCGGCACCGCCTTCGCAGTGCAATGGGCGTTCGGAATCGCACTTGCACAATGGCAGTCGCAAGACGGCCGCGCTCCAGCGGAGGCCTACACCGGCGCGCTTGCCATCGCTGTCGTCCTGCAATCGGCGGGCCTGCTCTGGTTCGTCTCCGGACAGCGGACGCGATATGTGCCGGTGCTAGCGGCGTCAGCGGCTCGAGCGATCGAGACGCCGATCATCGACTATGCCGCCGCCCGCGCGGCCTGGTGCTCGCATCTGAGCGACGCCAGACAGCAGGCTCGTAGCTGGCGACTGGTCGGCATCGGCTCAACGGCGACCGCCGCGTGTCTTGCCGCCAACGTCACCGCAACCGCGCTGCATCGCCCGGCGATAGTAGATCGGAAGAGCACACGTCTGAACTCCAGTCACTTAGGCACCTCGTATG
>CALFEM010000601.1 GCA_937950105.1 uncultured Alphaproteobacteria bacterium
CGAGATGCCTAAGTGACTGGAGTTCAGACGTGTGCTCTTCCGATCTACCGACGATGCTCGAACCGCGCGATCCCGTGCTCTATTTCGTGCAGCGACTGCGCGACGAGGCGCACCGCTTCGCCATCGGCACCCACCGCGCCAAACGCTCGAAGGCAATGGGCGTCAACCCGCTCGACGAGATCGCCGGCATCGGCCCGACACGCAAGCGCGCGCTGATGCAGCACTTCGGCTCCGCCAAGGCGGTGTCGCGCGCCGGCGTCGAGGACCTGAAGGCGGTTGGCGGCATCTCCGAAGAAATGGCGCAGAAAATCTACGCCTTCTTCCACGAGCGCGGCAGCTGACGCGCACGCATTCAAGTCGTCCACCGCCGGCAGGACGTGTTCCTCCCGTGACTGCACAGGCGCGGCTCGACGCGGCAGGCTGCGGGCAGGATCGCTTTCCAACAGGAGCCGCGCCGCCATGTCCCTTGCTCGTCGCACCGCCGAGATCACCGCAGCACTCATCGGCATCGTCACCACCGTAGTCGGTGTCACCACTACTGTCGGAGCCATACTCAACCCCATCGACACCGCGTCCGCCCACGCGAGCCCGCCGGCTACGACGGTGTCGAGCCAGATGCTCGAGACGTTCAAGTCGAGCTGCTACGATCTGATGCCGGATCTGGCGGCGGTCGAGCAATATGCCGCGAACGGCGGCTGGACGCCCGTCGAAGGCATGGCACTGAAGACGTTGGCGCCTGAGAGCGGTTCGAAGTCACTCAAAGGCTGGAAGCTGGCGGCATCCGAAGGACAGGCGGCCATGACCATCGCTGTCGCCGTGGCCGACATGGAGCCCGAAATGGCCGAAGCCATGCCCGAGTTCGCCGGGTCCGACGTCAACAGCTGCAGCGTCATCTCGGGCGCCAGTGCCGATCACGAGCAGATCGCAGAGGCGATGCGTGGTCTCGTCGGCCGGGCCCACGACAGTGTCGAAGATGCCGGTTCCCTCACATCCAACGTCTGGGCCGCCGTCACGCCCGACATCGCGGTGATCATGTCCCACTACCGGCCGAAGACCGGCACCGGCGTCAACGTGCTGGCCATGGTCACGATGACGAAATGAGCGCAAGTGAGCGCCGACACGCATAGCGCGGCTTGCCGCGGATCTCGTCCTCGCTGATGGAAACGCCGTGCAGCGCGAGCCAGCGCTGCATCCGCTCCAGCTTGACGGCGAAATTGCACGTCGGCGGGTCGTTGTCGGCCAGCCGCTGATAGGCCGCGAGCAGGCGTTCGCGCTCGTCGTCGTCGAGGCTGGACCACCGCCGCAGCCGCCCGCACCCGCTCACGCCAGCCTCCCTGCCCGACCTGCCGGCCGCGGGGGTTTCTTGGGGCAGATTGGTAGAGGTCCCACTTCTGAAAGAAGGTGCATCAGTGCTTTCCCATTAAATCCAAACCGTTATGGCGTATCCCGACAAGCTGCCCATTGACGGACACGGGTGGCGATGGTGTACTAGATCACCATGACAGCCGCCTCCGCCCGCAGCCATTCCCTGAGCCTGCCCAACGTGCTGACCTACGGGCGCATCGCGGCCGTGCCGGCGCTGGTCGCATGCCTGTATTTCCTGAAGGGGGACGTCGCCCGCTGGGCCGCCTTCGCGCTGTTCGTCGCCGCCGCCCTCACCGACTGGCTGGACGGCTATCTGGCGCGCGCCTGGGAACAGCAATCGACGCTCGGCGCCATGCTCGACCCGATCGCCGACAAGCTGCTGGTCGGCGCGGCCCTGATGATGCTGGTGCACGACAACACCATCAACGGCGTATCGATCTGGGCTGCTATCATCATCCTGTGCCGCGAGATCCTGGTATCGGGGTTGCGGGAGTTTCTGGCCGAACTCAACGTCAAGGTACGGGTTTCGACGCTGGCGAAGTGGAAGACGACGGTGCAGCTGATCGCGCTCGCGGTCCTGCTCGCCGGACCGGCCGCCGCGAAATTCGCGCCCGAGGCCGAACTGATCGGGATCGCGCTGCTGTGGCTCGCCGCCCTCCTTACGCTCTGGACCGGCTATGACTATCTCAAGGCTGGCATCCGCCATGCCATGGCGCACTGAACCCGGCGCACGCCGCAAGGGATCGAGATGAGCAGCAGCCCCGCCGTGACACCTGATCGCTCCGCCCCCGGCGGACAGCGCATCCGCGTGCTCTACTTCGCCTGGGTGCGCGAGCGCGTCGGCCGCGCCGAGGAGGTCCTCGACGTTCCGTCGAGTGTCACCAGTGTCGCCGATCTGGTCGCCTGGCTGCGTCAGCGCGGCCCGGAATACGCCGATGCCTTCGAGCGTCCCGAAATCGTGCGCGCGGCCATCGACCAGACGCACGTGCGTCCGGCCGCCGCCATCGCCGGGGCCCGCGAGGTCGCCTTCTTCCCGCCGGTCACCGGAGGCTGATCGAATGACCGTGCGCGTCCAGGCGGAGGATTTCGACAGCGCTGCCGAGGTGCGCCGGCTGAACGGTACGAGCACCGATGCGGGCGCCATTGTCACGTTCACGGGCACCGTGCGCGGAGAGTCACACGGCCAGCGCCTGATCCTCATGGAACTCGAGCACTACCCGGGTATGACGGAGGCGGAACTTGCCCGTATCGAGCAGGAAGCGCGCAGTCGCTGGCCGCTGACCGCTTCGCTCATCATCCACCGCTATGGCCGGCTGCTGCCCGGCGACAACATCGTTCTGGTGGTGACGGTTTCGCGCCATCGTCAGGCAGCATTCGCGGCGGCGGAATTCCTGATGGATTACCTCAAGACCCGCGCCCCCTTCTGGAAGAAGGAGACGCTCTCCGACGGAACCGGAGGTTGGGTCGACGCGCGCGAAACGGACGATACGGCACTCGAACGCTGGGCGATGCCAGACGTGACGGCGGCGACGGCGCCATAGCGCGGCGCGAACGCCTCCGGCGATCGACGGAAATCAATCAAAGTCAGAGAGTTGGCTGCTTCCCGACACCCGCCCCCGCGCGCCGGCGAGCACACCATCATCCGAATGCCGCAAGATCAGGAAGCCGGGGGCGGCCAAGCCCTTGCAAGCGCCCGGGTGGCGCGGCGTTAGCCGATCATTAACCCTTACGCGGCGATAACCTTAAGTCTGACGGAGGTCGTCCCGCAAAAGGCCATCTTCGCCAGGCATCGTATCCCGTGAGCCCGCTGGAGCGGGTCGTATTGCGTTGGACGGGGGTCGAACGTGAAGTTGTTGCCACTGGTCGCGTGCGCCGGGTGCGTGCGCGCGCCGCGCTCTGGTTTTCGCTTCCTCGCCTTCGCGGCGGTGGCGGGGCTGACCGCATTGCTCATCCCTGTGGCTCAGGCCCAGGACGCCGCTCCCAACGATCCCGACTCCCGCCCCATCGAGGTGGCGCAGGCGACGGTATTGGCTGCAGCGGCCGGCAGCGAAGCAGCCCTTGCCGCGCCATCGGCAGCAAAGCCGAAGAAAACCCGGTTCATCATAGGCCTCGACCGCAAGGTCACTTATAGCGTCTCGACGCTGTCGGAGCCGAACCGCGTCATCGTCGAACTGCCCGACGCGCGCATCGAGCTGCCGCAACTCGACGGCGACCGCCCGCAGGGTCTCGTCAAGGCCTTGCGCAACGGGTTGTCGGCGCCCGGCCGCCAGCGCATCGTTATCGACGTCACCTCTCCCGTCGTCATCGAGAAGAGCCGCCTCGACAAATCGCCCGAGGGCACCGGGTATCACCTGACGCTTGAGATCGCGCCGCTGCAGGCGGCTCTGGCGCGCAATCAGAAGGGGCTCGATGCCGGCCAGATGAAGCTCGGCGTGCAGCCGCCGCTGCCGCGCCCGGCCGAGAAGCCGAGCGCCCGCGCCGCGCGCGCCTTCAAGCCCGTCATCGTCATCGACCCCGGCCACGGCGGCCACGACACCGGCGCCACCAAATTCGGCACCGTCGAGAAGAACGTGGTGCTGGCGTTCTCGAAAATGCTGCGGGACAAGCTCGAGGCGACCGGCCGCTACCGTGTTCTGATGACCCGCGATACCGACGTCTTCATTCCGCTCGACGATCGCCGCGCCTTCGGCGAGCGCCACAACGCCAATCTTTTCATCGCCGTGCATGCCGACTACGCCAGCACCCGCGCCCGCGGCGCCACCATCTACTCGCTGCGCGACGGCGTCGCCGACCGGCTGAAGCGCTCGGCGCAGGCCGACGCCGAGGACGACGTTCTGAGCAAGGCCGAACTCGCCAAGGTCGAGAAGGCAGCGAGCGCCAGCGGTGACGTCGACACCGTCAAGGACATGCTGGCCGACCTCAAGCGTCGCGAGATCGATACGACCAAGGAGCGCACCAGCATCTTCGCGCGCACCGTCATCGAGTACATGGGCGGCTCCACCAACCTGCGCGACGATCCCGATCAGCAGGCCGCCTTCCGCGTGCTCAAGACCGCCCAGTTCCCCTCGGTGCTGATCGAACTGGCCTACGTCTCCAACCGCCAGGACGCCGAGCAGTTGAATTCCGATGCCTGGCGCAACAAGGTGTCGGGCTCGATCAAGACCGCCATCGACAACTACTTCGGCCAGAGCCTCGCGCGGTTGCCGCTTTAGAGGCGCCACCGATTCACGTCGCGCCGGTAGACGCGCGAACGATCGGGGCGCGGGGGCTTTGTTTTGCGCCGCCGCTTCACGTCGCACGCCTAGGGGCGTGCGACGATCGGGGCGCGGCCTTACTGGCGCCGCCGATTCACGCCGCGCGTAAAGGACGCGCGACGATCGGGGCGCG